>JAGRHA010000225.1 GCA_020445205.1 Gammaproteobacteria bacterium | reverse complement strand
CGCGAAGGCATCTCGAGCACCGACGCTCAGGCGTCGTCGAAGCGCAGTTCGATGTAGGCCTCGTCGCGCAGCCGACGCAGGTAGGATCGCAACGCCTCCTCGGCCTTCTCGTCGCGCACTGCCTTGCGTGCCTGATCACGCCGTGTCTCGTCGGTGGCATCGTACGAACGGCGGCCGAGAACCTGGACGATGTGCCAGCCGAACTGCGTCTTGAACGGCTGGCTGACCTCGTCGTTCTGAAGCAGGTCCATCTGTTCCTCGAACTCGGGTACCAGGTTGCCGGGTGTCGACCAGCCGAGATCGCCGCCTTTGATCGCCGATGCCTTGTCGTCGGAGTTGGAGCGCGCGAGGGTATCGAAGTCGTCGCCATTGACGATGCGCTCACGCAGCTGCAGCAGACGATTCCGGGCGTCGGTATCCGAGGTCACTTCGTTGGTGCGGATCAGGATGTGACGCGCATGCGTCTGCTGCACGATGTTGCTGTCGCTGTAGCGTACGTCGACCAACTGGACGATATGGAAACCGCCGCTCGATGCGATCGGGCCTTCGGTCTCGCCTTTCTGCATGCGCGCGAGGTAAGGCTGGAACAACGGCGGAATGCTGTTGACGTCGAGCCAGCCGAGATCACCGCCCTGCAGGCCGCTCTGATCGTCCGAGAACTGTTGTGCCAGCGGGGCGAAGGCCTCTCCCTTGCGCAGTTTTTCGACGATCTCGTTGGCTTTGACGCGCGCTTTCTCGCGTTCCTCAGCGCGACCTTCGGGCGCGGCAACGAGGATGTAGCGCAGTTGCACGGCGCTGCGGCCATCACCACCGCTGCGTTCGAGGTAACCGTCGATCTCCGACTTGGTCACCTGGATGCGGTTCGTCACCTCGCGGTTGCGCAGGCGGCGCACGATGATCTCGTCACGCAGCGAGTCACGGAAGTTGTCGAAATCCATGCCTTCGGTTTCGAGCGCGCTGCGCAGGTCGGGAACCGTGAGGTTGTTGTTCTCGGCGATCGCGATCAAGGCACGGTTGATCGTCTCCTCGTCGGCCTCGATGCCGAGGCGCGCCGCTTCTGCGAGTTGCAGCTTGTTCATCACCAGCGTGTCGAACGCCTGTTTCTGGATCACCGCGAGGCTCGGCATCGGCGCTTGGCCCTGCTGACGCAATCGCAGCTCGACCTTCGCAGCCTCGCTACGCAGCTCGCTGAGCATGACCACGTCGTCGCCGACGACCGCGATGATGCGATCGATGAGCAGATCTGAAGGCCGGTCCTGCACGGGTTCCGCTGCGGGAGCCGTCGGGGAGGCGGGCGTGGACGCGGCAGCGTCGTCCTGCGCCGTCGCCGCACCGGCGAACAGTGCGATCAAGAGCGAAAAAATGGCGGTATTAATTTTCATCATCGATGCGGTAGCCGTACACGCCGCGTTCCAGAGTTGAATCGATATCGTTACCCAGGCGTCCCAGACCGCTCAGCTCCAGCTGCAGCAGAAACGCCAGGTTGTGGTTGTCCCCGGCGCCGTCCGTGTACTTGCGCACCAGTGCGCGCACGCGCCAGCAGCACTTGCCGTACTCGACGCCGGCGAGCGCCTCGAGCAGGCGATCATCGCGCAACGAGTAATAGTGACGCCCGATGACGCTGAAGCCGGCGTTGACCGGCCAGAAAAACGCCAGGTCGGTCTGATTGATCTCGCCATCGCGCAGGCGGTAAGCGGCATTGAACACGTGCCGCCGCTCGTCGCTGTAGGTGATCTGCGCCAGCGCCTGGTCGATCGTGCCATTGTTGCCGTCGTGCGGATCCCATTGCAGCCCGGCGCGCGACCGCCAGTTCCCGCCCAGGGCCGCGGCGACCTCGCCGACCAGTGCCGAGCTGGAGTCGTCCGCTTCCTGGCCGGGGTGCAGCGTGACCTTGCGATCCTCGAAGTAATAGATCTGACCGATGCTGGCACGCAACAGTTCCGTGCCACGGGCGTCGTCGAGCACGCGCGTGGTCATCGCCAGGGTGACCTGGTTGGCGTCACCGACGCGATCGGGGCCGTTGAAGCGGTTCTCGCGGAACAGGTTATCGAAAGTGAAATCGAACATCGCGGTGTCGAACAGCGGTTGGTCGTTTTGCTCGCTGCTCGGCACGTACAGGTAGTAAAGGCGCGGTTCCAGCGTTTGCGTCGCGGCATTGCCGAAGTAGCTCATCGCGCGGTCGTAGTAGAGGCCGCTGTCGAAACTCAGCATGCCGGTCGAATGCGAGGGCGTATCCGTAAGCCCGGCGACCTGGTCGGTGAGTTTGTAGGTCGTGTAAAAAGCGCCGATCTTGGGTTCTGCGTACCACCAGGTATCGCCAAACGGCAGGCTGATCGCCGGCGCGAGACTGATGCGGTGCCCGCGTACCGAGTCGCTGCGGTAGAAATTCACGTACTCGGCGTCGAAGTGGTACGTGGTACCGGCGAGGCCGTCCGGGTGTTCGAGTTGAGCGCGCAGTTGCGGCAGTCGTGCATAGGGACGATCCTGGGTGAGGATGTCGTCGTCGATGGTCTGGTAGTACTGCGCGCGGCCGAATAGTTGCCAGGTATCGGCGTGGTAGACGATTTCGCCCGCACGCTCGAGGTGGGTCGCGCTCGTCGCCGCGAGACTGCCGCCGAGATCGCTGAAATAGTCCGAATCGGAGGCGTAGTTCAGGCGCAGTCGGCCCTGGGTGCGCGCGTTGAACTGGGTGATGCTGTACAGCGATGCGCTGCCACGGGTGTCGCCGTACTCGCTGTCGTGCGGCAAGACATCGGCCGCGAACGTGCCGTCACTGGACTCGGTGAGGAAACGGAATTCGCTACCGAGCATCAGCCCGCGTTTCGACATCACGCGCGGGGTCAGTGTGAGATCGTAGTTCTCGGCCAGGTTGAAGTAGTACGGCACGCTGACATCGGCGCCCGTGTTGTTGCTGTACCCCACCGACGGTACGAGCACGCCGGAACGGCGGCGATCGTCGATCGGGAAGGTGAACGTCGGTGCATACAACACCGGGACGCCCTTGAACCGAAGCGTGGCGTTGCTCGCTGTTCCGAAGCCTTCGTTCTGATCGAGTTCGAGGCCTTCTGCGCGCAGCTGCCACGAGGTGTCGTCGGGTGCGCAGGTGGTGTAGGTGATGTTGTCGAATTGACTGATGCCATTGCCCAGGAAAGCCGCGCGCTCGGCGTCGCCGCGGGCGTGAATTTCGGGGATGCGGTAACTGGCGTTGTCGACGCGCGCCTCGTGCGTGTTGATCTGGTAATCCGCACTGTCGCCGGCGAAGCGGATCTCCGGCCGCGTGAGCAGAAAGCCGCCGCGTGCCATCACTTCGCCGCTGTCACGGTTGAGGCTGATCTCGTCGGCCTGCAGCGCGGTGGCATTCTGCACCAGCACCACGTTACCGCTGAACACCGCCTGTTGTGGATCGAGCTGCGCGACGACGTTGTCTGCCGTGACCTCTACCGGGCCGCCCGTGTCGATGTCGCTGCTGCGTGTCGATATCTTCGGCGTGGTGCTGCTGCCCTGGCGGACCGGGCAGGTGCCCCAGTCGATGCCGTCGTCGATGCTGGCGCGTGGCGCAACGCCGGGCACACTGTCGACCGCCTCACCTGGCGTCGCCACAATGCCTGCTGCGCTGGTCGGCGCAGGCTTGGCGGCGGGCAGCGGGGCGGTGAGATCGGGCATGCCGGCCGGGGCGGGCGCCTGCGTCGGTGCCGCCCGGGTTACGTCCGGCATCTGCTGCGCATGGAATGCCTGCGATGCGGGCGGTGACCCCGGCGTCGTCATGACGGCGGACGGTGCGGCCGTCGTGCTACGTGGTGGCGCGGCGGCAGAGAAGGCTTCGGGCAGTGCTGCGGGTGCCGCTGTCGTGGCGGGTGCTGCCCGTGGCGCAGGTGCAGCGGGCGCTGCCGGTTCCACGGGCGCGGGTGGCGATGCGGGGCTTGTGGCCGCAGGCGGTGTTGCGGCTGCCTGCGGTGCCGCCACTGCGGCCGCCGCCGGCACGGTCGCGGCTGTCTCGGCCAGCGGTCCGCCGGGGCGCTGCGGCAGTTCGGCCATTGCAGGTTCGACGTCCTGCGCGGCCGCCGTGGAGGCTTCGTCGACAGGCGCGCCTTGCTTGAGGCACTGCCAGCTGCGGCCGTCGGGCCCCATGCGGCAATCCCACACGGGGGCGTCGGCAAGCACCGGCTGCGCCGCCAGCAACCCGAGCATGGTCAGTGTGACGCCATGCGGCAGGGCGACGCCCGTGCGATTGTGGCGCTGCGAGGTCTGGCTGCCTGGTGCGTCGCTGATCGTTGCGTTCTGCGATTGTTCCTGCATGCGTTCGGTGTCCGCGTCGGGCGGGCCTCCGGCAGCCGGATGCCTCTGGGGTTGTGCGTCGAAGGGCGGTAAAATCGCATAGAACAAGGTTTTCTTCAATTGCGGACCGAGCGCGCGATCGACCCGGTCTGGACGCATCGGAGCATTCACATGCCTCAACGCATCAGGCAGCTCGAGCAGTGGCTCGGGCAGGCCTGCGGTTTGTTCGGATTCACGCTGGAGCCCGCATCGGCCGACGCCAGTTTCCGACGCTATTTCCGCGTCACACTCGACGGTGGCGACACGCGTATCGCCATGGATGCGCCGCCCGACAAGGAGGACTGTCGGCCATTCATCGATGTCGCCGGCCGGCTGGCGGCGGCCGGCCTGCATGTCCCGCACATCCATCACGCCGATCCCGCGCAGGGTTTCATGCTGCTCGAAGACCTCGGCGCCGAGTCCTATCTCAGCGCGCTCGACGATGCCAGTGTCGATGCGCTTTACGCTGACGCGATCGAGGCGCTGGTCGTGATGCAGGCGGGCGCCGATGCGGCCGGGCTGCCGGCCTACGACGAGGCGATGCTGCAGCGCGAGATGGCGCTGTTTCCGGACTGGCTGCTGACGCGGCACCTTGGCCTGCAGCTCAATGCCGGCGAGCGATCGATGCTCGATGCCGCGCGCGCGATCCTGGTCGACAACGCCCTGGCACAACCCGTCGTGTGCGTACACCGCGACTACCATTCACGCAACCTCATGCGGCTCGAGGTGCGGAATCCGGGGGTTATCGATTTTCAGGACGCGGTCGCCGGTCCGGTAACCTACGATCTGGTGTCGCTGCTGCGCGACTGCTATATCGCCTGGCCTCAGGCGCGGATCGACAGATGGGTCGACGCCTACCACGCGCAGGCGCGTGCCGCCGGCCTGCTCGACGGTGTCGACGTGGCTCAGCTCGCGACCTGGTTCGATCTGATGGGCGTGCAGCGGCACATGAAGGCGGCCGGCATATTCG
>JAGRHA010000224.1 GCA_020445205.1 Gammaproteobacteria bacterium | reverse complement strand
TTAGCGCTCAGACGGGAATCGTCAGGCCACCGATGATCACCAGGTTCAGTGGCGGCAGACTGGCGAAGGCGTGGAACGCGTCCGTCTGCGCCACCTGTATCCCCAGCTCACCGTCTTGCCACACGAGCTTGAGTCCCAGTTGCAGATTGTCCAATCGCAGCTCACCGCTGACCTCGGTCTGGTCGACCGTGATCGTCGGTATGCTGATTATCGGATCGGCAGCGAGATTGTCTTCGGGTGGTGTATCTGACAGCACCGGCAGCGGTATGTCGAAGTCGGGCAGCGTGACCACCGGCGCGTGATTATAGAGATTGACGATGCCGGGAATGGTGATATCCGGCGTCGCGCCGGGTGCCGGTGGCACCGTGGTGATCAACGTGATCGGCAACGTGTAACTCGGTGGATCGACATGAATCGCATCGTGCAGGTACAGGTCGACGCTGTCGTCGCCGAATGTCGGGATCGGCAGTGTCAGGCCCTGCAACGGTAGCAACGACCAGCCATTGATAGCGATGAGGTCCGCCAGCGTGACGCTCGCCGCACCACCGATGTTGTCGCGCTCGATGCGCAACTGTTGTGCGGCGATCGGCAGCGCCTGCAGTGGATGCCCGCCGGGCAGCTGGATCGACAGCGTCCAATCGATGTCGAACGCGCAGGCCTTGAGCGTGCCGCTCGAGCGTAGGGTGAAGCTGCCACTCACCGAGGCGGTCAGGTAGAGGCCGGCGATCTCGATGTTGGCCGGCAGTTGTGTCGGCGTCAGACGCAGGGCGAAATCCGTGCGGCCGCCGACCGTGAGCTGGTCGCGACAGAGCTCGATCTGGCCCTGCAGCCAGTCGCGTCCCTGCCAGTGCAGGCGACCGCCGACGCCGATACACCAGTCTTTGCCCGCGGCCGAGAGGCGTGCACGTCCATCCACCAGGGCGCCGTTGACCGTGAAACGACCACTGCCTTCGAGCAACAGCGCCGGTGTCGATGCGCCGAATCGCAGATCACCGCGAACGGCCAGTTCGGCATCGTCGAGTGCGAAGCCGTTGATACTCCATGTCGTGGTGTCTGCGGCCAGGCGCGCGCGCAGTGCGATACCGTCGCGGCCGAGGCGTGCCTCGACATCGCTGAATCCACGACCGAACAGCGACAGGCTGCCGCTGCCGGCAAGGAGGAAATTCTCTCCCGGTCCGATGTCGCCCGCGACGTCGAGTGTCAGCGCGAGCAGGTGTTGCTGGCCGCTGACGAACAGGTCGGGCGTGAAGTCGAGGTGGCCGCTGCACGCGACATGCTGGTCGCTGACGTCGATGTCGACATCGAACACGAGCTGGTCGTCGAACAGGCTGAGTCGCGCATCGCCGCGCAGTGCAAAACGGCCACGACTGTCGAGCTGCAATTGTGCCGGCACGCTCTCGCTTCCGACCGATAGCGCGACCACGGCGCCATTGGCAGAGGGCAGCAAACGCCATTCGCCGTACAGCGCAGCGCTGATGCGCGACCAGGCCTCGGCCCCAGCGGCGTGTCCATCGAGCTGCAGACGACCTTGTACCTGCAACTCGGCCGGCATGGTGATGCTGGCGACGCGCAACTGCAACGGTGCAATCGCGGCCGCGCTCGACAGATGGAAGCGGCCATCGCCGTACACCACACCGATGAAGCGATAGACCTGGTTGTCCAGCACGCGCACACGCGCGGCAGCGACCACGGCGGCTTCGGCATTGCCGCCAAGTGCATGCTCGAGATCCGCACGATCGAACACGTCGAGATCGTCGGCGGTCCATGCTGCCGACGGTCCGCTCGGCATGACGACCGCCGCGTCGCGTCGGCTCAACGGCAGCAGGTCGCGGCTCAACGCCAGGCTCGCCGTGCGCGACAGTTCGGCGCTGCCGCGCAGCGCGCGATCGATGCGGAAGTTGTCGAATCGGGCGCCCTTGTTCCACCAGCTGTCGAGGCCAACCAGCCCCTCGGTCAGTGGTCGGTCGTTGTCGGCGAGGTCACACCACAAGGCTTCGTTGACCCAGATACGGATATGCGTCGTCGCCGACGACAGGGACTTGCGATCGAGGCGGATGTCGGCTGGCGACAATGCCGGCGGCACGTGCGGCGCCACGGGTTGGCGCAGGCTCGCGGTGGCTTGCATGACGCTACGCGTCTCGATTCGGATACGGTAATCCTGGCCGGGCACGAACGCGTTGCGGGTCGACTGCAGGATCGCCGTGCGTCCGCGTTTGAGCCGCATGAGCTGCCACTCACCCTGTTCCGCCGTGATGCGGAAGCGATAGAACGTCGTGTCGTCCTGCACGTGAAACACCACGCCCATGCCGTCGTTGTCACTCGAATGCATGTCGACGGTCACACGTATGTCGCTGAGTGCGTCGGTCGCGCGGATGAGCATGGCCCCATAGCGTCCGGCCGAGTTGTCACCGACATTGTTACGCTGCACCAGTGCGCCACGCTCGATCACCCAGTCACCCTGGCCGCGCTTGAGGCCGTGGTCGACCTGGCGCCAGCCGCGCAAGGGGTTGCGCGTGAAGCGATCGAGCACCACGTTCTGCCAGTGCACCTCGTCGTCGGCCGGCGGTGCGGGCGGCTGTGCCTGTTGCAGCAGGGCAGCGGGCGTGATCAACAGGAACACCACGCTGGCATCGAAGCCGACGAACGCGCCGTTGAGTTCGACGCGCCGCAACTCGCGCGGCAGGGTATCGAGCAGGGCCGCGACATCGACGGGTAACGGGTTGGCGAGCAGGGCGGAGACGGCATCGGCCATGTCGCCACCGGCCTGCATCATGCGTGTCTGCAACTGTTTGACCAGCTCGCCCAGGTGCTGCCCCAACGCGATAACACTGCCGACGTTGATGCGCGCGTCGAGCTCGCGTGAGATCGCCGGTCCATGTTCGGGAAACATGGCATGCACGGGTGGCGGCAACAGGATGCGGCCGTTGTTGAGTTCAGCCCACATGAGATCGGCGAGGTGGCCGGCGGGATCGATCGGCAGCGTCGGGTCGGACAGAAAGCCGAACAGCTCGAAGATCAGCAGTGGGCTCGGGTGTGGAAATGGTCGCCGCAGCTCGAAATTGATGCCGAATCCGGCAAGGCGCAGGTTGCAGCATTGACGGTCGAAGAACGGCGAGGTGTCGGCGAGGAACGGGATCGGGATCGTGCCGAGCACGGGCGTGATGACCTGATAGTCGGTGCAGACGAAGGTCAGACCGAGCTGCGCGTTGCCGATGTCGACGTCGTAGCTGTAGAGGCTGTTCGGTGCCGGCAGTGGGCCGAAGAAGGGCGAAAACTTTGCGCGCTTGAGGTCGGCGTGAACGATCCCCGGGATATGCAGTTCGAACCCGTCCCAGGTCGGGGCACAGGGGAGTGACGCGCTCGCAGCCGGCGGGTGATCACTGCGCAGATCGATATCGAAGGCGATCAGCGGCAGCACGAAGTCGATCTCGCCGAGGGTGATGGGGATGAGGTCGAGCTTGAACTTCAGCGTGTTGTTCGTCGGCAGACGGATGCCCGCGCCGATGCGTCGCGAGGTGTCGAGGTCGGCAACCAGTTGTGGCGACAGCTGCAGCTCACCCGCGAAATCGATGTTGAGCGAGTTCTTGCTGTAGCCGTAGCCGATCGCGAGTCGGTCGAGCACGATGCCGCTGCCGGGGTAGCGGCCGAGATCGGGCAACCCGATCGGATCGGCGCCACCCTCGACAGCGAAATAGATGGCGTCGGCCGAGATGCCGAGCGTGAACTGCAGGTCGGCGAGGGCGCGCAATGGACTATCCGCAGCGAAGCCTTGCAGCGAAGCGCTGCCCTCGACGGCGATCGCCGATGGATCGTTGAACGGCAGCACGAATTCGGCGCGCGCGATCTCGAACGTCAAGCCGGTATCGAGCTTGACCCAGCCGAGCGTCAGGTCGACGGCATCCTGGTAGGTCTCGACCAGCTGCTGGTAGGTATCCTGCGCTGCCGCACCGCTGAGCTGGCCGAGCAGCTGGTGGATCGCCAGCGCGGCTTCGTACACAAACTTGCGCCCGGTGTAGTGCAGCACGTCCTTCTGCAACGAGGGCAGGGTGCGGTACTGCAGTTCGAACGCGAGTTGCTCGTCGTCGATATCGCCTTCGGCGAGCAGGTCGCGTGCGGCATCGAGCGCAGCCTGCGCGTCGTTGAGGTGCTGGTCGATCTGCGGTTCGATCTGCTGCAGCCAGATTGCGGGATCCCAGCGGCCACCGGCATCGCGCAAGCGGTCGAGTGCCCCGCGGTCGATCGGCAGTTGCGGCACAACCAGCGGAATCGCGAGGTCCGCGAAGCCGAAGCGCAGCGATTCGCTGCTGAGCTCGAATACCAGATCGGTGTATTGGCCAGCGAAACCCATCTCGGCCTCGATGCCGAAACTGAACGGAATCCCACTGGTGTCGGCGAGGTCGCTCTCGGGGACCTGGCCCAGGGTCAGAGTCAGGCTGCGCAACGCGAACGAAACCTCGATATCGAGATCGATTTCGTTGCCGGCAGGTCCGCCGACCAGCTGCGCCGCGGCACCCGCGAGCATATCGAACAGATCGATCTCGAGGTCGGCGTCGCTGAATCTGCAGCTTAGCGCGAGGTAGGCGTCGTCGTTCTCGATGCCGAGGCGCAACTCGGCGCTGCCGACCAGGTCGTACAGGTGCGCGATCGTCAGCAGGCGTTCGAGCTGTACCGCCATCATGGGGGGTACGAATCCGCCGAGGTCGGTGGGCAGGATGGGGTATAGCGCGAAGCTGCCGCTCAGCTGCAGTTCGCCGTCGGTCTGTGTGCCGCTGCTGTCGAGTGAGAGTGCGATGCTATCGATCTGCACGACGAGTGGCGGCTGTGGCAGATCCAGCCCCGGCAGGTTGAGTGCGACGCCGAGCGGTGCGGTCAGTGTTGCGCCAAGGCTGCCGGTCGGCTGCTCGCTGCTGTCGAGCTGCGCCGTGAACACGGCGTCGATCCAGCCGTCGCTGTCACCGCTGTCGATCTGCACCAAGCGGTCGAAGCCTGCGGTGGACAGGCCGGGGAGTTGCGTGAGTTCGGGCAGGCGGAAGCGCACGTCGAGCGATGCCTCGCCATCGAAGTCGGTGCCGTTCACGGTCAGCGCGATACGGATCGAAGCACTGGCCACCTCGGGACGCTGTGCCGCGGGGACGAAGCGCCACAGCGCGTCGACATCGGACAACGCGCTTTCGACGGCGAGCTGCAGCGTGTCGTCCTGCCAGCGAACGCGCAGTGTGACCTCGGCATCGTCGGGGGGTAAGGGAAAGCCGTCGGGCA
>JAGRHA010000223.1 GCA_020445205.1 Gammaproteobacteria bacterium | reverse complement strand
GGTGAAGGGCGTTGTTCAACACAGCGCGGTTGTTCGCGCGACAATGACGAAGCCACGCGCGAATGGGCAGCGGATTTCTGAGTGTCCGAGCAGGCGTAGGAACGGCTTGATCGACTCGTTATGCACTTTTGTGGTTTTCAAGAGCACCGACTTCTTCTTCGTATTTCTTCAACGCTGCGCGCAAGTTCTCTGATGCATTGTGCGCGTAAGACAGATACAGCACCGCAATTATCAGCAGGGAAACGTATGCGACCAACATCGCGGCAAACTCCAGCTTCCAGACGCCATATGCCGCGAAAAGCAATGTGGGCAGAATGTAGGCGCCGTAGTCAAAGACTATGCCTAGCCTTCTCGCTGGTTCGTTCAGTACCCGCCATACAATCGCTTTTTCGTCTGCCGTGAGGTTCACCGGAACTCTCTTTGTTTGCGCCTAGCGCCTATGGTAACGGGCGTTCAATACGATGCGCCTGCTCGCGCAACAATGCCGAAGAACTGCGCGGGTGGATGCGAAGTGTTGGGCTTCCCAGTAGGTGTACCGAATGGCTTGTGCGCATTGTTGGCGGCCTAGTATCGGAACTTATCGAGCCGCGCATTTTGGTATGAACCAGTGAAGTTCGGAGGGAGCCGAAACAGTGGCGGTTCTATCGTGGATTGATTTCGCTTCCGGCGGAATGCATTCTCGCGGACTCGATCTTTTTCTCCGTGAGCCGCCCCGAGCAAAGCCCATTTCTTCTGCAATTCGGATGGTGGAGTGGTTGGTTTATTTGCATTGTGCCGCATGTCAAGTTTCATCTTCTTAGCCAACTGGTATGAGATGATCATCACTCTCATGTTGTTTTCGGAGTACTCCCCCGAGGCGACTTCGCTCCTAGCAAAAAAATAGTGCTCAACCGCAGCCATTACCTCATCATCTTGAGCAGTCAGAGACTTGGCGATTTGTCCTTCTACTAACTGATTGTTGCGATACATGTAGAGCGCGGTCTTGATTTCTTTTAGTGCGTCCAGGCTAGGTGGATGAGCAACCCGCTTCAGCCACGCATCAATAGTCTGAGATACGGACTTTTCCTTTTGACTACTCATAAATCCTCCTTTCTGCCCAAAAGCTAGTTGTCCAACCACCGCAGATATCACGAAGTTGTGCTGGCGTGGGAATCTGGATAGATAGTAGTCGCGGTATTCGTGTTACCCGAGTGCTGTGGGCATTCGTCACCATCCCAATCGGGGCATTAGGCAGCGCAGCCACGAGGGCAAAGTTACATTCGGAAAGTGCCGCATTTCCGCTCTCCATAGCAGCAAGTATCGTTGCTCAATCGAGCAACAGCGTGATCAATTGCTTGGGGCCGTGAATACCGTAGGCAAGGGTCTGTTCGATGTCGGCGGTCTTCGACGGGCCCGAGATCAGCAGGGCGTTGGTGGGCATGCCGTTGGCCCAGTGTTCGGCGGCGATCATCGCGGCGAAGTTCTCGTGCAGCTTGTGGCTGTCGAGCAGCGCGATGTGGATCGGTGGTGCGAGTGACATCAAGCGGGGTTCGTTGGCATCGGGCCACAGCACAATGCTTCCACTCTCGGCGAGGCCTGCTCGCGCGTGCGTGATCGCCGCATCGATGTCGTTGAACAGCGCCGGCTTCCATTGTTCGATGGGATGGTCGTAGCGTGACAACCGGATGGACGCGGGTAGAGCGCTGGCGAGCCTGTCGCCGACGTCGCCATTGCCGGCGAGCAGGTGATGTATGCCGCGCGCCGGCAGCTCGCCGGCCAGCCAGTCGACCCAGGCATCGCGCGCGATACGGTGTACTTCGCCGCGCACCGCCTGCATGCGCTGCATGAACGACGCGATGCAGTGCTCCCGATCCCAACCCAGGGGCTTGGCGTAGACGGTCGGCGTCGGGACCTCGATGGGCCGGTTCGCGCGCAAGCGCGCGAGGATGCGCTCGCGGCTGTCACTCATTGCGAAAGCCCTCTTCGCGCGCGAGCTCGTGCAGCGTGCGCTGCGCCGGGCGCGGTGCGCAGCGATAGCGGGTCCAGGCGCCGAGCCAGGGCGGCGTCATCCAGCGCAAACGAGTCGCCAGTCGTGTGAACAGGCGATAACGCGACGGCGCGGTATACAGCCAGCGCCACAGTAGCCATACACCTGCTTCGGCCGGTTTGCGCATGCTGCCGTGTCCACGCACCGCGGTGCCTGCACGCAGACCGTCGACGGCTTCAGCGCGCAGCCGGTTGATGAGTTTGGGCAGCGGGATACGTACCGGGCAGACCTCGCCGCAGGCGCCGCACAGGGTGCACGCCGAGGTCAACGTCCCGACCTTGTGGATGCCGATACGCTGCGGCTCGAGGGCGATGCCGATCGGTCCCGGGTATACCGTGCCGTAAGCGTGCCCGCCGAGTTGTACGTAGACCGGGCAGTGATTGATGCAGGCGCCGCAGCGGATGCAGCGCAGCGTGTCGAGCAGTTCGTCGTCGACGCGGATGCGCGAACGGCCGTTGTCGAGCAACACGAGGTGAACGGCCTCGGGGCCGTCGAGCTCACCGGGCTGTCGCGGCCGGCTGATCATGTTGAAGTAGGTCGTGATCGGTTGGCCCGTGGCCGACTTGGTCAGGATCTCGAGCAGCGGCGGCACGTCGGACAGCCGTTCGACGACCTTCTCGATGCCCGTGATGGCGACGTGCACGCGTGGCGCGGTGGTGCTCAGGCGGCCATTGCCCTCGTTCTCGACGAGGCACAGGGTGCCGGTCTCGGCGACGGCGAAATTCACCCCGGAGATGCCGGCATCCGCGTTGGCGAAACGATCGCGCAGCACGACGCGCGCGCTCTGCGTGAGCTGGTCGATGTCTTCGGTGTACGGGATCTCGGGATGAAAGCGCTGGAACAGCTCGGCGACCTCGCGCCGGTTCTTGTGGATCGCCGGTGCGACGATATGTGAGGGCGGTTCCTCGGCGAGCTGGATGATGTATTCGCCGAGATCGGATTCGATCACCTCGATGCCATGGTGTTCGAGATAGTGGTTGAGGCCCGTCTCTTCCGACACCATCGACTTGCCTTTGACCACGGTCTTCGCGCCGGCACGTTCGAGGATGCCGTGGATGATCGCGTTGGCCTCATCGGGGCCTTCGGCCCAGTGCACCTGGATGCCATTCTCGGTGAGCTTTGCCTCAAGCCGTTCGAGCAGCTCGGGTTGCCGCACCAGGGCGTTGGCGCGTACCGCACGCGCCTGGTCACGCAGCGCCTGCAGCTGCGTCTCGTCGGGAAACTGCTCGGCGCGCCGCGCCATGATGCCGGTAAGGGCGCTGCGGAAGTTCTGCCGCAACTGCGCGTTGTGCAGCGCCTCGTCGATGCGTCGGTGGAAGGCGTCGGTCTGGTTCATGACACCCGACCTCCGGTGCGTTCCCACAGAAATTCGGCGATGTGTTGGGTGCGCGGCCCGTCGCCCTGGAACTCGAACGCACCACCGATGTTCATGAGACAGCCACAGTCCTGGCTGATCACGCGCGCCGCGCCGGTCGCGCGCAGGGCGTCGGTCTTGTCCTTGACCATCGCACCGGAAACGTCGCCCTGCTTGACGGCAAAGGTACCGCCGAAGCCGCAGCATTCGGCGGCGCGCTGCTGCACGAGAACTTCGACACCCTCGAGTTGTCCGACCAGGCGTTCGATGCGATCGGCGACACCCATCTCGCGACGCGCCGAACACGAGCTGTGGATGGCCACCTGTAACGGCTCGCCAAGGTCCTCGAGGCGTACGTCGAGCACGTCGACGAGGAACTCAGTGAGTTCGTAAACGCGCTCGGCGACGGCCTGTGCGCGGCGTGCGTCGGGCTGGCTGGCGAACAGCTCGGGCCAGTGGTGCTTGATCATGCCGGCGCAGGATCCCGATGGCACGACGATGGGTGCGTCGCCGGGAAAGGCGTCGAGTTGTGCGCGCGCGACGGCGAGGGCCTCGTCGCGATAGCCGGAATTGAATGCTGGTTGGCCGCAACAGGTCTGATCGCGCGGCAGCACGACGTCGATGCCCGCCGCGCGTAACAGTTGCATGCCGGCGAGTCCGGCGCGCGGGTAAAGCAGGTCGACGAGACAGGTGGCGTAGTAGTAGACACTGGCGGGGCGGGTCACGTCGGGCTCCGGCTGGGCGTTTACGACCTAGTGTAATGCGTCGGCCGCGTCGCGGTGTCGCGGCGACGTATTGATCGTCGCGGTGGTGTGGCGATCGGTTTGGGACGGCCATGCGTGAGTGTCTGTGAGCCGTGTCAAGAAAATGCGTAATGTCGGTCGTTTGACACCGATTGGGGCTTCAGAATGCCGCGCCGTTGCCGCCTCGAAAAGTAGCGGTGGTTGGGTTAACGGTGTACCCCTCACAGACCGGGAATGAATGGTCTAAGATAGGAAAATACGCCTCAATTCAACGAATTGTTCACTATTTTTTGCCGAAAGCTCGAAGGAGAGCGAAATGTCGTTTGAAAATGAAGGCCTTGTGGTGACCTGGGAGGACATCAAGAAGGCCTCGCGCCGACTCGATTGGGGCGGAAACGAAGTTGAGGAAAAGGCCGAGAAACGCGTCGTGCGTCGCTACCTGGCGAAGACCGACTGCGAAGATGCGCGCATTGCCGAGCATATCGCGATCCCCGGCTACAACTGAATCATCCCACGCCGCCCGCGCGGGCGGCGTTTCATCCGGTCGCGTCCGACACCTGGTCGGGCGCAGCGCTGTCACCGTCCGCGACCACGTACCGGCCGCCACCGTTGCTTTTGGCGACATACATCGCCGAGTCGGCCGCACGTAACAAGCCCTCGAGATCATTGGCATGCGTCGGCGCGATGGCGATACCGATGCTGACGCCGGGCTGAAACTTTTCGTTCTCGAACGTCATCGGCACCATTAGCGCATCCAGGATCCGCGTGGCGAGCGGTTCGATGGCGGTTTCGGAATCCAGGCGGTAGACGACGATGAACTCGTCGCCGCCGATCCTTGCCGCGCCGACCTGGGTCTGCGCCACCACCTCGCTGATACGTGAATTACGCTCGATGCGTCGCGACAGCTCGATCAGCGCGGCGTCGCCGGCGGCGTGACCGTGGTTGTCGTTGATCGCCTTGAACTTGTCCATGTCGATCAGCATCAGCGCGAGACGGTCGTTCGCTCGCCGGCGCTGCAGCAGCTGGGTCGTCGTCTCCTCGAAACTGCGTCGGTTCGACAGGCCGGTCAGCGGATCCTGGTACGCCATGCGCTGCAGCTCGTCGTTCATGGCGTGCACCTCGTGCAGCAGCATCTCGTTCTCGATGTCGCGCAGCAGGCTGCGCTTGAGGTTGCGGTTGTAGCGGTTGGCCATGACCGCAACCAGCGCGCCGTAAGCGGCCGCGAGCAGCGAGAACTCCGCCGCCATCTCGGGGATCAGCTGCCATGACCACCAGAACATGGCCACGAACACCGGTAGCGAGAAGGCGTAGAACACGGGCAGGTAGATGGCATTCGACGACAGGCTCGCGACCGGCATGGCGACGAGCGTGACCAGCACCATCAGGCGTGCACCGACGGGGAGCGACGGATCGTCGAAAGCGGCGATCCAAGCCCAGGCCAAACCGGCGAGAAAGGCCGACAGAGCGTAGATGTGGCCGGCCGAGCGCGCGGCATCGCTGTCGCCGAGGTAGTGTTTGAGCGGCCCCAGCGCAAGCAGGCGGACCGCGGTGACGACGACGATCCCGGACAGCCACAGCGCGATCGTATCGCTGCCCGTGGTGCGCCACACGGCAAAGAACACCACGCAGGCGACGAGCATGCCGAACAGCAACGTCGGGCCGGCACTCTCGATGAGATGGCGGATCTGGCGCTGCGTGACGATCCGCAGCACGCCGTCGCGCCGATCGGCACGATCGCTCGGCGCGCGGTCTGCGGACAGACGGGATTGTGACTCGGCGGGTTCGCGTATCACCGGCGGCGGCTGCTCCTGAAGTCTGACGCGCTGCGCATGGCATTCGCATCGCCATTTCCGGCCTGTCCGGGCATGGTCGACATGGGCGGCGAACAGCCGCCGAAGCGGCGGGTCCTCCGACCTAATATTAGCGGCCGCAGGCGGCAGATGTTTACCGCGGACCGGGAGCGCCTCGGGGGTGGCCCAGGGGGATTATTGCGGTGTTCGATCACGCGTGCCGCGCCACGCGTCTGATCACAGACGGGGTTCACAGCGGGCGCGGGTGAGGGCGGTGCGGCAGGGTTGGCGGCCGCCACGCCCCTGGGTCACAGGGCACGTGGCGGCTGAGGGTGGGGCGGGCCTCAGTGCGGCCCGTGACGATCTGCTCTCAGGCCCTGGGGTCGCTCGATCGGGACATGAAAAACACGATGAAAAACAGCGCCATCACAATGATGAACGCGATGACACCGAATGAGAGAATCCCGACCCAGTCCGAGAACAACTCCGAGAAAAGCTCCATGCTGGCCTCCGTCGACAGCCATTAAAAACCGCCTTCATCGTAGGCTTTTGGCGCTTTTCGTACGCTGATCCGTGTCAAAAGCACGTCGTATCGGCGCTTCGGCTCAGCGCTGCGGCATCCCCTGGTTCATGCCCTGCGGCATGCCACCCTGCTGTTGCATGCGCTGCTGCAGCTCCTGCAGGCGCTGCTGCATCTCATTGTTGAAGGCCTGTACTTCGGCCTTGTCCAACGCACCATTCTTGTCCTTGTCCATGTGGTCGAACTGGGCCTCGGTGGGCTTCATGAACTCGGCCTTGGCGACCTGGCCATCCTGGTTGGTGTCGAACTGCTTGAAGAAAAGCTCGTCGAGGTTGGGCATCTGGACTTGCTGGGCGATCGCCGGGGTGCTGGCGATGGCCAGGGCGAGGATGATCTTTTTCAACGCTGTGCTCCTGAGATGATGGTCGACACGGCCGCGGCCGCGGGCCTGGATACTATCAGCCTGCGGCCGCGTTTGTTGCGAGTCGGATCAACAACTGTTGCGCGGCGAGCTCGATCGCCGCAGCGAGCTGCGTGCGCTGCTCCGCGTCGAGTGGTGGCTGCAACGTGTCGGCGCCGGCGCGGCATGCGTCGACGAACGCCCAGACGGCCGTTTCCACCACCTCGCTGGCCAGCGCCTGCGGCAAAGGTGGCGTCGCCTTGCGTTGTTCCGGGTCGTCGGACAGGCGGCGTACCTCGGCCGAACGCGGGACGAGCTTCTGCTCGTCGTCGGCTTCGTTGGCGGCCTTGAGTGGTGCGATCTTGCGATAGACGGCGTTACGCCATTCGAAGCGTGCGCCGAGCGGCAGCTGGTGAAACTTCACAGGGGCATCCCATAGCGGTGAGGTGGCCCAGTCTAGCGCGCCCGGCGTCGCCCCCTCAGCCCGCGCGCGCGAGGTCGGCGAAGTTGCCGGCGACGTCCGCGGTGTCGATCGCAGTGCCGAGCTGGCGACCGATCTGCGAGGTCGAGAGCAGGCCGCGGATGGTCTGGTGATCATGGCCGTCGCGATCGACGACGAGCGCGTGCTGCCGTCCCATGCGCTTCAGGGTCTCGACCAGGTCACCGACCCGTGCGGTGGCGACGTCGCCCATCTCGAGGACGTCGATCCTGTGCTGTGGCGTCATGATGTCGCGCACGATCAGGTCTTTGCGCGCCGTGTTGGTGTCGTTGATGTGGCGCAGGATGCGTTCGCCACTGAGGTCCTTGGAGGTGACGATGCCGATTACGTGGTTCAGCGGACTGGTCACGAACAGCAGGCGCACGCCGCTGGCGATCATCTTTTCCTCGGCGTCGTCGACCGAGGAATTCGGCGACACGGTTTCGGCGCTGACCGACGAAAGATCGGTCATCACGTCGATTGCCGGGCTGTCGAGGGTGACATGGTCCGGCAGGTTCTGGCGCGGACGTTGAAAACCGCTGCCGGCATCGAGGGTGCCGGCGGTCAGTAGGCGGTATTGACTCATCGGGGATCTCCGGTAAATAAGGGTGCGTGCAGCCCCGCTGAACGCGCTATGCAGGCATCGATACCCCTGCGCCGTCGTGCGCGATCCGGCCGCATCGTCACCGGGCTTCTGTTTCTTGAAAGGTAGGTTGGGTCACCGAAAATGCAAACGCGCGGTCAACAGGGGATGCGGCTCGATCGCTTCGTGAGCCAGGCCACCGGTGTCTCGCGCAGCCAGGCGCGCACGTGGATCCGGCGCGGCGGTGTCAGTGTCGATGGCGCACGCGTGCGCGACGCGGCTTTTAGCCTCGCCGACGGTATGCACGTGGTCGCCGACGGTGAGACCCTGGCGCTGCCCGGACCGCTCTACCTCATGCTGCACAAGCCGTGCGGCCTGCTGTCGGCGACACGCGACGACCGCCAGGACACCGTGCTCAGTCTGTTGCCCGACGCGCTGGCCGCGCGCGTGCACATCGTCGGCCGGCTCGACAAGGACACCAGCGGTCTGCTGCTGCTGACCGACGACGGCGATTGGTCGCACCGCATCACCGCACCCGCGCGCCATTGCGAAAAGGTCTATGTCGCCGAGCTCGCGCAGGCCCTCGACGATGCCGCCATGGCGTCGCTCGAGCGCGGTGTCGTGTTGCGCAGCGAGTCCACGCCGACACGCCCGGCGCGGCTGCAACGCGTCGACGACCGGCGCGTGCGTATTGCCATCACCGAGGGGCGGTATCACCAGGTGCGGCGGATGTTCGCGGCGGTCGGCAACCGGGTGACCCTGCTGCACCGTGAGCGCATCGGCGGGCTCTCGCTGGATGCCGCGTTGGCGCCGGGGCAGTGGCGCGCGCTCACGGCGGATGAGTGCGCTGCAGTGTTCGCCTGAGCCGAGCTGAACTACACTCCCATCGTCAATCCGCTCACGGGGTGGTGACGCAAGGTCACACTGACGGCGCATATCCAGGATGGCTCGCAAGAAGGCTGCAATTCCGCAGGTCGAACGTCGTTATATCCGCCACCCGTCGCGGATGCCGATCCGATTCGATCTGTGTGGTGACATCCGTCAGCGCGACGAGCATCTGCGCAACGTCAGCGAGGGTGGGGTGTGTTTCGCCTGCACGGTGGCGCTCGATCCCGGCCAACCGATCCGCCTGTCGATTCCCCTGCTCGGTCAGATGTATGAAATCGAAGGCTGCGTGGCCTGGTGCAAGGCGCTGCGCGGCAGCTTCGAGATCGGCGTGCGTTTCCTATCGCCTCAGGACCGCTTCTGCGTGCGCATGGTCGAGCAGCTGGTGTACATCGAGGACTACCGCATGCAGGTCGAACGCGAGGAAGGACGGCGTCTGACCAGCGAGCAGGCCGCCGAGGAATGGATCGTGCGTTTCGCCGAACACTTTCCGGGGCTGCACTGAGGCACGGTGGCCGGCGGCCAGGCCGTCACGCGCTCGCGCGCGGCGCGCTCAGTGATACTTTTCTGTGCTGATGTGTCCCGGCTCGCGTCGACGGTGGCGTCGCATACCGCGCCGCTCCAGCTCGGCGACCGTATCGCTAATCATCCCCGAGTGCCCACACAGCATGACGTGAC
Organism: Gammaproteobacteria bacterium; assembly: GCA_020445205.1. GTDB lineage: Bacteria > Pseudomonadota > Gammaproteobacteria > Chromatiales > Chromatiaceae > Thiosocius. Next base: position 3,361 of record JAGRHA010000223.1, on the reverse strand, counting down.
TGCGTGCGGCGTCGAGTGAGAGGCCGGCGAACGCCTCCAGGCTGCCATCGATCAGGTTGTCGGTGATGCGCCCCTGCAACGCGCCCGGATGCGACTCACCCGTGATCAGTGGCACGAAGCGGAAGCGCTCCGGGTGTGCCTGTTGCAGTGCTTCAATGAGCTCGCGGTAGCCGAGATTGCAGGCATGGCGCACACCATACCCGAGCACGACCCGGTCGAAACGTTGCCATGGCTCGTCGGTCTGCAGGATCGACAGGAAGGGCCCCACGCCCGTTCCGGTGGCGAGCATCCACAGATCGCGTGCGTGCTGCGGCACCTCGCTCAGGGTCAGCAGGCCGTTGGCGGCGTCGGTGAGCCATACCCGGTCACCGACCTCGAGTGCCGCGAGTTCACCGCTCAATGGCCCCTCCGGCACGATATTGAAAAAGATCTCGAGCAGGCGCGCGTGCGGCGGGTTGACCAGGGAGTACGGCCGACCGATGCGTTCCTCGCCGACATCCATACCAATACGGACGAACTGGCCGGCGACGAACGTTGGACCGTCGGCCTCGATCGCCAACGAAAAATGCGTGTCACTCCATTGTGTCTTGCGGGCTACCTGGCCGCTGAGCCATTGCGTCATGTCTGTGCGTCCTCCACGGATCTTTCCCTAAGCTAGCGGCGGTGGTGCGCAAAGCAACCCGGGTGCGCTCCGGGTAATGCGGCCATCTGTGGCAGACTGCGCGGCGCGAGAGGTCGGCTTGACGAGGGTGGAGCAGTGACAGGCGGTTGGCGGACGTGGGTGATCGTGCTGGGAATGATTGTGGTCGCGTCTGCGTCTTACTCCCTGGCCAGATACTGGCAGGATCGGGATTCCCACTATCGGCGCCTGGCGCCGGTCGCGAATTGCGATCTGCATGCCGGTCCTTGCCGCGCGGCGCTGGCGGACGGGGAGGTCGAACTGTCGATCTCGCCACGTGCCATCCCGCTGATGACGCCGCTGCAGATCGCGGTGTCGGTATCGGGTCTCGATGCGGCTGCGGTCGTGGTCGAGATCCGTGGCCTCAATATGGACATGGGGCTCAATCGCGTGCGTCTGCAGCGTGTGGACGGGGTCTGGCGTGGCGAAACCATCCTTCCCGTGTGCAGTCAAAGGCGCATGGAATGGGAAGCCGCTGTGCGGCTGGACGCCGGTGGCTCCTATGAACTGCCGTTCGTGTTCTGGACGACCCGGCCTTGAAGTCCCGGGGCAGGAATACCCCACTGGATTGCCTATTTAAGTAGTCTCTGATATAAACGCGAGCCGAATTTGGTAGGCAGCACGGCACGGACGCACCTCACTAAAACAGCAAAACCAAGTAAACAGTCAGGAGAAATTCTTCATGAACAAACTCGCAACTGCCGTTGCTGCTGCCGTACTCGCCGGTTCATTCGGCACTGCCCTCGCCGCCGATGTCGCTGCGGGCAAGGCCAAGTTTGCCGTGTGCGCGGGCTGTCATGGCCCGACGGGTGCCGGCAACGAAGCCCTCAAATACCCGAAGCTTTCCGGTCGCGATGCCGAGTACGTCAAGACCCAGCTGCATGCATTCAAGTCGGGTACGCGCGACAACGCCACGATGAAGGCGATGACCGCCGGTCTCAACGAAGCCGACATCGAAAACGTGGCGGCGTATATCGCCACGCTGAAGTAAACCTTACACGCGGTGCGCACCCGGTAGCTGGCCGGGTGCACACCGCACCGTCTTCTCTTCCAGCAGCCGGATGATAGATATGAAGAAGCTATTGACGATCGCCGCCATCACCACCCTCAGCGTGATGGCGTCCGCCCACGCCGCCGGCGATGCCGAGGCAGGCAAGGTTAAATCCGCGATGTGCGCCGCATGCCACGGTGCGGACGGCAACAGTCCTGCGCCCAACTTCCCGAAGCTCGCCGGCCAGCACGCCGATTACATCGTCAAGCAGCTTTCGGACTTCAAAGGTGGCGCGCGTACCGACGCGACGATGAACGCCATGGCCGCACCGCTGACCGACGAAGACATGGCCAACCTGGGCGCGTTCTACGCGTCGCAGAAGGGTTCGGTCGGCAAAGCCGCCGAAGATAAGGTCGAACAGGGCCAGATGCTGTATCGCGCCGGCAACACGGCCAGTGGTGTGACGGCCTGCGGCGCCTGTCACGGTCCGACCGGTGCCGGCAACCCGATGGCCAAGTTCCCGGGCCTGAGCGGTCAGCACGCCGACTATGTCGCGTTGCAGCTCAAGAACTTCCGCTCGGGCGCACGCGCCAACGATGCAGGTTCGATGATGCGTGCGATCGCGAAGAAGATGACCGACGCCGAGATCGACGCTGTCGCGCAGTACGTGCAGGGCCTGCACTGATCGCCGGCGTCTGTCAGACGCTTGCCAAGGGCGGCTCCGGCCGCCCTTTTTCATGCCTGTATATCGACCCCGGTCACGCCGCGGCTGCGGGTCGTGGCCACGGTGCTTGCAGCTACCGGGGTGGCGGGCAAAAATGGCCGCAGGACAGACCCTTGCCTGCTGAACTCGACGCCTGTCGGCGGGTCAGACCGGGGACGACGTCCCAACGCATGGAGTGAGAACATTGAAAAAAGCATATGCCCTGTTTGTCGCCGCGCTGCTGTTTGCCAGCGCCGGTGTCATCGCCGAGACCTACCAGGAAGGGGTTCAGTACGTGCCGATCGCACCGCAGCCACCCGTGGGCACGGGTGACCAGGTCGAGGTCGTCGAATTTTTCTGGTACGGCTGCCCGCACTGCAAGGATTTCGAACCGGTGGTGAAGAAGTGGGCGGGTGGCCTGCCCGCGAACGTGAGCTTCACGCAGATCCCCGTAATGTTCGGTGGCCCGGCGGATCTGCACGCGCAGGTCTACTATGCACTTGAGGGCATGGGCGAACTCGAACGCATGCACGAGAAGTTCTTCCATGCGATGCATGATGAAAAGCGCAAGTTGCGTACGCGCGACGAGGTCGATGCCTTGCTGCAGGAAAACGGCGTCGACATGGACAAGTTCAACCAGGCAATGAACTCTTTTGCCGTTGCCGCCAAGGTCAACCGCGCACGCGCGCTGATGCGGCGCTACGGCATCCGCAGTGTGCCCACGCTGGTCATGGACGGGCGTTACCGCAGCGGCAGCGGTTTCCGCAGCTACGAGGAAATGACTGAAGTTGTCGATCACGTGGTCGCCAAGGTTCTTGAACAGCGCAAACAGGCTGTGCAGCAGTAAGGGATGGCGCCAGGCCGGCAGCGTTTTCGGCAGGTGGATCGAATGAACCGTGTGAGGCCGACACCGATGTGGGTGAGCAGTCAACGCGCTACGGGCCTTCGTGGACCGTGGTTCGACTCGCCGCCGGCCGCGCCCTGGTGT
>JAGRHA010000222.1 GCA_020445205.1 Gammaproteobacteria bacterium | reverse complement strand
GAGATGCCGACAAACAAGTTGCGGCTGCCAGGGTATCTGCGCAAAAGACGGGGCCCGGTGCAAACACACCGGGCCCCCTGCCGGACGCATCCGGCATCGTCTGGAGGTAGTCGCCGACAGGCGGCGACCACCCTGTCGGTGCGTGTCAGCGAGCCATCAGCTCGAGGATCACATCCACGCGACGGTTCGGTGCCAGGCAGCGAATCGCTTCGCCACCGCGCTTGCCTTCACAGCCGACCAGTGGCTCCGCCTCACCGCGACCACCAATCTCCATGGCCTGCGGCTCGATACCGGCGCTGCTCGACAGGTAGTTGCTGACCGACGTCGCACGACGCAACGACAGATCCATGTTGTAGTCTTCGGTGCCAATGCGGTCGGCATGACCGGTCAGGCGCACCGCTTTGATGGTGCCCTGCGATTGCGCGTTCTGCACCAGCGTGTCGATCGCCGCTTTCGCATCGGCATCGAGATCGGCGCGGTCAAAACCGAAATTCACTGCGCCATCAGCAGACGCAGCCGGCATGGCGACCGGGACAGGTGCCGGCTCAGGGGCAGGTTCGGCGACGGGAGCAGGCGCTTCTGCCGTCTTGCCGTCACAGCCGACGATGGCCATGTCGGACGACCAGAAGTTGGTGTGCCAACACTCCCCGGGGCTGTTTCTCCATACCTCACCGGCAGAGTTGCTCCAATAGCCTTCCGCAGCCAAAGCCTGCGTAGCGCCGGTCAACAGCACTGACAGCATGGCAATATGAGCGACACGGATTTTCATTTCGACCTCCTCACGATCGAGATTGCTGCAAACAACTCGCAGCATTGCTTTACAGTTTGCAATAGTGTAGCGCAGGCATTTCTTCGCGTGTCTTGATGCAAAACACGGTATTCGAAGGAAAAACCTCGTACATAAGTATTTTGGCACGTAATGATCGCCGGCGCCCGGGTGCGTATGTCGGTAACGCCACTCACGCCGCCGGCGCGAACGCCACCGGCACCGTCTTCGTCGACTCGATCAGGCCATGCACCGCGATCGAGCAGCCGTCGCTGACGGAGAGTACGCCGCGGCAATCGTGGATCAACATCGCCGCCGTCATCGCACCCGCGGCCGCCACCTCGATCAGCGACAGTTCGGCGACATCGGCGATCTTGCGGTACCAGGGTTCGAGCAGCCGCTGCGTTTGCTCCAGCGACAACTGGGACAGCTCGGTGGAGGCCTGCGCGCCGCCCAGCGTCTGCGTGTCGATGTCGGTGTGGCCGAGCTGGCCGAGGGTCGTGAACAGCGTGTTCATCAGTGCACGCCCCTGGCGGTCGGCGGCATCCGACAGCACGGTCGTGCCGGGTTGCAGGCGGTCGACCTCGGGCGCGACTTCGCGCAGCAACAAGGTACCCGACATGCGGGCGGCGGAGGCGATCAGGGTTTCAGCGTGCAGCCCGTGTTCGGTCTGCAGAACCTTGCGCAGCGCACGATTGAGCAGGTCGGCCGTCTCGACGACCTTTTTCAATGTCTTTTCTTGCACAACTCTTCCTTAAGTTGGTGACTGGGGACCGACATCTTACCTGAGTCGGGTGCACGCGCGACATGCGGCGCGTCACCTCCTGAACGCCCCCCGCAGGCGTCGCTCAGCGTATTCACGCGCAGATAGCCGAGCTCGTCGTCACCGATCAGCCAGATTGCGCGGCACGTTTGCCGATCGTGCCAGCCGTACGACACCAGGCGTCTGCGGTAGACATCACTGTCCTCCGGGGCATCGCGCCAAGTGGTCCGATAACGCGGATCGCCGAAGCAACCGCGAAAATGCTCCACGAGTGACGACATGGCGTGCGCGCTGCTGACGAACTCGCCTTCGACGCCCACCAGACGCCGCCCCTCGTAGTGGTACTGCAGACCAGGCCAGTAGAACTCGACGCCCGCCGGCACATCAGAATCGCCGTTGGCTGACCTGCCATGGCTTACGCCGAAGCGTTGCCGTGGCGCAGATGGCATACCCGCCAGCGGCGACCGATCGACCACCCGCACGTCACGATGCCCTGGGTGCCGCACCGTTGACGGCAGCGCGGTGCTCGCTGCCGCCGTCAACAGCAGCGCTATCACCAAGCCCCCGAAGTTCCTCATCACGCAACTGCTCCACGATCAGGAATCGGTGGTTCACGAAACCCTTCGCGTCCAACCGTTGCAGGGATACCAGCAAACTGCGTACCACGCTGGACCGCAGGCCCGAACAGGCCGCTACAAGCGGCCAACCTGGCGTCTTACGCCGGACTTCCCGGCGCCAGCCTGGTGCAACACGCCGCAAGCGCACATCGCTGGTGCAGTTCGCATTTCGATTGACCCGGTTCACGCCCGACGCAAATCAACCGACAACAAGGGCTGACAGCGAATCGGCACGACGCGCGCCGCACTGGCACGCAAGTTGATGCACAAAAGATCCAGTACGGGCGACAGGTACCTGGTCATGACCGCAATCGAGGGTGTCCCGCGCCGCCCCGTCGTGCTCGTGATACTCGACGGCGTCGGCGTCAATCCCAGCAAGCGCAACAACGGCGTGGCCGAGGCGCTGACACCGGCGCTGGACGACTACTTCGGGCGCTACCCGCACACGACGTTGAATGCCTCGGGCGCGGCCGTGGGGCTGCCTGACGGGCAGATGGGCAACTCCGAGGTCGGGCATCTCACGCTGGGGGCCGGCGACATCATCCGCCAGGACATCGTGCGCATCGACGCCGCGATCGGCAGCGGTGAGTTTTTCGACAATGCAGCCCTCCTGAACGCCGTGGTCGACGCCAGCCGCCGCCGGCGCCCGCTGCATCTTCTGGGTCTGGTTTCTGATGGCGGCGTGCACAGCCACATTCGTCATCTGCTGGCACTGATCTCGCTGTGCCACCGCCACCGCGTACGACCGCTGCTGCACATGATCACCGACGGACGCGACACACCTCCGCGTTCCGCGCTCGATTACCTGCGCACTGTCGAGTCCCGTCTGCACGAAAGTGGCGGAGCGATCGCCAGTATCAGCGGTCGCTATTACGCCATGGACCGTGACCAGCGCTGGGAGCGAACCGAACTCGCATGGCGCGCATTGATGCTCGGCAAGGGACAACACGCGCAGTGTGCGGAATCGGCAATCCGCAGCGCCTATGCCGCCGGCGACAGTGACGAGTTCATCCGTCCGATCCTGCTGCCGGCGTTCGAGGCGGTCGCCGACGGCGACCCGCTGGTGTGTTTCAATTTTCGCAAAGACCGTCCACGGCAGATCGTTGCCGCGCTGGGAGCCGCCGCGTTCGCCGGCTTCGACCGCGGTGACGCGGCACGTGCCACCGTCACCTGCATGATGCCGTACGACCGCACACTCGGTTTCGCCTATGCGTTCGAACCCGAGCGTCCGGCAACGACCCTGGGGGAGACGCTCAGCGCACACGCGCTGGCGCAGTTTCACTGTGCGGAAACCGAGAAGTATGCGCACGTCACCTACTTCTTCAACGGCGGCCGAACCACGCCCTACGATGACGAGACCCAGCGCTTGATCCCGTCACCCGATGTCGCGACCTATGATCTCAAACCCTCCATGAGCGCAGCCGCAGTGGCCGACGCCGTGATCGATGCGATCGGCGCCGCACGTTATGCCTTCATCGTGGTCAACTTCGCCAACGGCGACATGGTTGGGCACACGGCGCGACGCGACGCGGTGATCGAGGCCGTCGAAACCCTCGACCGTGAAGTGTCGCGCGTGTTGCGCGCCGCAGAAAGCCAAGGTTATTCGGTCTTGCTGACCGCCGACCACGGCAACTGTGAAGAGATGGTCGACCCGTTCACGGGCGAGCCGCAGACCCAGCACACCACCTATCCGGTTCCGTGTCTGATCGTCGATGACGTGAACTGGCAGCTGTCATCGAGCGGCGGGCTCGCGAATGTCGCACCGACCGTGCTGCAGCTCATGGGCTTGCAGCAGCCGCCGGCGATGCAGGCCGGATCGCTGCTGTTACGCGAACTGCCGGGACAACGCCCGGTGCAGCGGACGACGCCGCGCACGCTGCGCGGCGCCGCGTGAGGCGTCAGTCGCAACGCCCCACACGGCGGCCGCCATCATGCCGCGTGGTCACGCAAGCCACTGAGCAATGCGGCTGCGCGCTTGTCCGCACTGGCTCCCGACACCGCGCTCGCGCGCTGCACCAGGTCGTGCAGGCTGATGTCTTGCAGGAACCCGAAGATCTGATTACTGAGGTCTTCCCACATACCGCGCGTGCCGAGGTGCTGGATATCACTGCTGCCGTGCGCCGCGTGGGTGCGCGTGTACTCGACCCAATCGTCGACGGCGCAGATCACGTCGGCAATCGAGATGGCGGCGGCATCCCGGCCGAGATAGTAGCCGCCACCCGGGCCTCTCACGCCGCGCACCAGGCCTTTGGCGCGCAGACCCGAGAAAAGCTGCTCGAGGTAGGACAACGAAATATTCTGGTTCTCCGAGATGTCGGCGAGCGTCACCGGGCCCTCCGCGCCGTTCAATGCGAGGTCGAGCATGGCGGTGATCGCGTAGCGGCTTTTGGTCGAGAGTCTCATCGTTTCACTCCTGATCGAGCGCGCTTGCAGCGCGCATCTCATGATTAGACCGGCGTTGTGCCGCGTCTATTTTCTGTCTTGATTTTTGGTGGCAAATGTCGTCATTTCAACGACACGCTCGCCATTCTGTCTAAATTAATTACGCATATTGTCAACATTTTTCTAGACACGTAGGGTCATAATTCCCCAACTCGACCCCGCTCGACAAACCCCACCCGATGCCGGCCCCGGCACAGGTCGACATGCGCCGGCGCATCATCGATCCCATCGAGCAGCAAGCAACCGACGCGCCAGCCCCGGATCGGATCACCCGGTCCAGCAACAACATTCGACTCGCCGCACGCGGTGGAGTTCGGCAGATCGGGTCGGGTCAACCTCCGCCGGCCGATGGTTGCGCCGCGCGCGGCGATCGCGCGCACGACGTCGCGGCAGGACCCAGCCGGCGAATGCGCCGACCAAAGGCGATCGATCGCGGCACGACAGCCGTCAACGCCGGGGTACACAGTCAGGGCATTCGAGAGCGCACGGAGCACGCAGTGGATAAAGCACGCGGCAGGAAGTGCTGGCGGCGCGTGCCGGCTGGGTAGGAAGGCGGGCCTATGCGGCGTCGACTCGTTGTGCACAGACCGATGCCCGCTGACTCAGCAGCTACGCAACGGTTGTGACAGATAAGTAGTGGAAATCGGCACAGGGTGCCGCGAAGGGTGAGCACGACACGGCAGGTTGGCGCGTCAGCCGCTGCAGCTTGCCACGGTCTCAACGTGCTGAAAGGTGCCGGCCGACAGCCGCGCAGAAACGGGTGACGACCATGATCCGCTGAAGCAATTGCACCGATTGCGCCTTCCAACGCAATACGTCGATCGAAACCCCGCTTGCGTGAATGCATCCGAACATCGCCGGCCACTCCCGGCACTGTGCGCCATGTGGTGGCGGGATGCGTCGAGCCGATGCGTCGCGTCGCGCGCGCTCCGCTACTTCCGTGGCCAGGGACACGGCACTCCACGACGCGTTCGCTCGCACGACACCGGCACGCAACAGCGAACAGCCGGAATCCCACGTCGAGGCAAAGGCTTCGCATCTGCGCCATGCAGCGCGCAACGCCGACATCGCGCCGGCGCAACGTACACAACCCATGAAGCGGCGCACGCAGGGTGCGCACTACTTGCCGGATTTGCCGCCGCCGTCACCACCCGGAAGCTTGGTCTCAGCGGCGTCGGCCGGCGCAGCATCCTGACTGCCACGCATGCGACGTTCGTATCCCATGCCGAACCAGGTCCAACCCGTTTCATCATCCGGCGACGCACCGGGATCGCCCCAGACGTCCGACGGCTCATTGAGCCCGTCGTCCGGTGGCGGCGCGGGGGCGGCTGCCAGACACGCAGACGTCACGCACAGGCCGCACGTCAGCACCAGTGTCCGATACCGGCTTTCCCCCGCGCGTTGCATCACCGTCTACCTGCCTTTCTGGCCACGCCCCTGCCCCATGTTCATCATAGTACGCCCACTACCGCTACCCGCGGCACCGCCAGCCCGGCTTGCACCGCCGCTCTGCCCACCGGACTGCGTCATGGTGCGTTTTTCCATCCGCTCGTGCGCTTCGATGCGCTCACGCTGCATCTGCCCTGCACCGTCACCGTTGATCCGCTGCTCGTTGCGCTTCAATGCACGTTCGCGTTTTTGCGCCTGTTCTTGCTCTTGAACAAGCTGTTGAACCCGCTCACTTTCTATACTTTGAAGTGAGAGTGGCTCCGCGGCGGATGCCATCATCGCCGGCAACGCGAACGCGGCCAGCGTGAGGGCGGCCAGGGATCTTTTGAATACTGTGAGCATGTTGTCACCTCCCGTTTGATCTGGTGATGACAGTGTGATCAGAGGCTGTTTCGGGCCGATTTCCGCAGCTCACCGAAGTGTTTCGGTGTGTTTCGGCACGGCGCAAGCGGCAAGGAGCCGAACGATGGACGACTGCAGAAAACGCATCCTCGTGGTCGATGACGACGAGAAGCTTCGCGAACTCGTCATCCGCTATCTGGGCAAAGAGGGATTCGACGTCGCCGGGGTCGAAAACGGTGCGCGTCTCGACGATCACCTTGCATCAAACGAGGTCGACCTCGTCGTACTCGATCTCATGCTGCCGGGCGAAGACGGGTTGTCGATCGCACGCCGGCTGCGCGCCGCGACGCGATTACCGATCATCATCCTCTCCGCACGCGGCGAAGAAGTCGACCGCATCGTCGGTCTCGAGGTCGGTGCCGACGACTACCTCGCCAAGCCTTTCAACCCACGCGAGTTGCTGGCACGTATTCGCGCCGTCCTGCGGCGGACCGAACCCGCCACGAGTGAACGCAAGAGCGACGATGCAGCAGCCGATGACCGGTTCCGTTTCGGTGACTTCACACTTGATCTGCTGTCACACAGCCTCAGCCGTGATCACGAAGTCATCGAGCTCACACCCGGTGACTTCGCGCTGCTCGAGGCATTCGTCGCACACCCCAACCGAATCATGTCGCGTGACCAGCTCATCGAACAGCTCAAGGGCTACGAACGCTCGCCATTCGACCGCAGTATCGACGTCCGCGTGACGCGGCTACG
>JAGRHA010000221.1 GCA_020445205.1 Gammaproteobacteria bacterium | reverse complement strand
GCTCGCGACGCGATACCAGTTGCGCGATTTCTTCGTTGCGCCCGGTGGGGTTGACCCTGGCCAACGCCTGCAGACGTTCCAGCTCGGCCTGCAGCTCCGCCTGCATCGCCCGGCTTGCCTGCGTGATCCGCTCGTTGGCAGCCTGCTCGGCACGTTCCGCGGCCAACTGCAAGAGCGGCTTGATGCGTGCGGACTGCGATTTGATCACGGTATCGGCGAGCTTGCGATTCTTGGCCAGACACAGGCCCTGCAAGCTCTCGTGCGGCAGCCGCGCGGCGTGGTCCTCGCCCTTGCCGTCGAGCACGTAGCGCACGCAGGTCGGTGGCAGGTAGCGCTGCAGTTCGAGGCCCCTGGGCGCCGAACACTCGACGACATACAGCACCTCGAGCAGTGCGTGGCCGGCGCGGAAATCAGGGTGGCTACACACGGTGATGGCCGCCGACCCCAATTCGCCACTGCTCAGCAGATCGATACTGCCGCGCACCATAGGGTGCTCCCAGGTCAGAAACAGGCGGTCTTCGTGGGCCAGCGCATCGCCGCGCTCGAACGTCAGGGTCACGGGCTCGTCACCCAATCCCGGGTAGTGATCGTTGAGCATGTGCGCGCCGGGGCGCAGGATCACCGAGTGCCCCGGCCCTGCTTCGTGTTCGAGGCCGAACGCATCCCAGTACGCGTCGAGATAGGCGCGCAACGGTTCAACGTCGTCACACTCACGCAACTGCTGTACGAGGTGTGCGGCCACCTCGGGCACGTGGGAATGCAGCTCGAGCAGACGGTCGCGCCCACGCTCTAGCGCCCGGTTGATGTCGGCGGTGAGCGTGGCAGCGGCATCGATCAGGGCATCGACCTCGGCACCGCTCCGCAGCACCTCGGCGAGGCGCTCACCGAGCTCAGCGTAGACCGCGCTCGCTGCGGGACATACGGACTCGAAACTGCCGAGGCCGTCACGGTACCAGCGCAACAGCACCTCGCTCGCGCCGCCCACGAGATAGGGTACGTGCAACTCGATGGTGGCGCGTTGGCCGATGCGATCGAGGCGGCCGATACGCTGTTCGAGCAAGTCGGGATCGAGCGGCAGGTCGAACAGCACGAGGTGGTGTGCGAACTGGAAGTTGCGCCCCTCGCTGCCGATCTCCGAGCACACCAGCACCTGCGAGCCTTCGTCGGGGTCGGCGAAGAACGCGGCAGCGCGGTCGCGTGCGACGATCTCCATGCGTTCATGAAACATCGCCGCATGAATGGCGCAGCGTTCGAGCAGGTAGTCGCGCAAGGCGATCGCCGTCGCCGCATGCGCACAGATCACCAACACTTTTTCCGGTGCGAGCGCGCGCAGCAAGTCGCGCAACCAGGCGACGCGTGGATCCGCTTCGACCCAATCCCCGCCCGCGTCGCGCTCAGGCGTGGGCTGTGCGGTGAATTCACCGTAAACCGCTGGCAGGTCAAGCGCGTGGGTGTGCAGACGTCGTTGCGGAAAGCCCTTGATCGCGTGCCGCGTGTTGCGGAACAGCACGCGTCCGGTGCCGTGTCGATCGATGAGGCGTTCGATGACGCGCTCGCTATCTTGTTGTGCCTCTTCACCCAGCAACGTATCGAGCAATGCCTGCCCCGCCGCGTCCGGCACGCGCCCGTCGAGCAGGTCACTCGCCACCGCGGCGACCGCCGCATACGCCTCTTCTTCGGCGACGAACTGCGTGTAGCTGTGGAATCGCTGCGGATCGAGCAGACGCAATCGTCCGAAATGGCCGGCCCTGCCGAGTTGTTCGGGTGTGGCCGTCAACAACAGCACGCTCGGGGT
>JAGRHA010000220.1 GCA_020445205.1 Gammaproteobacteria bacterium | reverse complement strand
GCCGATCGCATCGCTGTCGATGCTGTCGTCCGGACCGACGTTGTCGTTGACCAGCGACTTGCCGGCGAGCACGCCGTTCGGATCGGTGAAGATCACACCGTAGGTGCCAGCGGCCAGACCCGTGAAGCTGTAGTTGCCCAGGCTGTCGGTCGTGGTCGTGACCCCGGTCGGGCCATTGGCGTCGACCAGTTCCACCAACACACCTTCGATGCCCATGTCGATCGCCTGACCGTCATCGACGTCGTTGTCGTTGGTGTCCATGAAGTAACGACCCGACAGCGAACCCGGCAGGTTCTCGGCACCGGCGTCATTGTCCGGCGTGTCCTGACCTGCAACGACCACGATGTTCGTGATCGTCGACATGACCGTATCGCCGATCGCATCGCTGTCGCTGGCGTCCGGACCGACATTCGCGTCGACCAGCGCCTTACCCGTCAACACACCGTTGGGATCGGTGAACTTGACACCGTAGGTACCGACATCCAGGTCGGTGAACGAGTAGTTGCCATCGGCATCGGTGAACGTGGTGATACCTGTCGGCACACCGTTCGCATCCAGCAACTCGACCTGCACGCCCGCAATCGCCGGCTCATCGCCGTTGTTGTCATCCTGGTCGTCGTCGTTGGTGTCCATGAAGTAACGACCCGACAGCGAGCCGACTTTCACTTCACACACGCCCGCATCGATGTCGGTGACATCGGTGCCGCCCATGATGGAAATGACGTCGGTCATACCCGTCGCGTCGACATCGGAATCGATGTCGTCGAAGGCGTTGCCATTGACATCCTGGAGCGTGAACTCCTGGCCGTCGGGCATCGTGACCATGACCTTGTAGTCACCGTCCTTCAGATTGTCGAACTTGTAGTTGCCCTGGTCGTCGGTCGTCGTCGTCGCGACGACATTGCCAGCGGCATCGAGGAGCTTGACTTCGACACCGACCTTCGGCGGCTCGACCGTGGTCATGGTGCTGTCTTCACCCTTGAACTCGATCTTGTCGATACGCACGTACTCGCTGCAATTGCCATCCACCCACAACTGCACCTTGTCGCCCTGGTTGAGCTGGATGTCCTGCAGCGTGAATTGCGAGAACGAGCCGTTGTCGTCGCCGGAGCCGTCGCTGTCCTTGTTCAGCTTGAACGTGCCGACCACGACGCCGTTGACCTTGACCATGATGGTGCTCTGGCCGTCGTTCTCGTCCTGTGCAAAGACGGTCAGATCGTACGTACCGCTGTCACCGTTGAAGTTCTTCCATAGGTCGCCATTGGTACCGGCGCACTTCAGCTTGACCAGCTTGCCTTCCGACGCCTGGGAGCCATTCACGGCGCAGAAGTTGTACATGTACATGCCTTCCGCTTCCATGGTGTATTCCTTGCCCGGAACCACCTTGGTGCTGCCGTCGAGGCCGTCGCACTCGAGATCGCAGAACACGCGGCCGGCAATGCTGCCTGCCTCACACAAACCGGCATCCACATCGGTGACTCGGTTGCCGTCGACGATCGAGATGGTGTCGGACATGCCGTTGTCGTCGACGTCGGAATCGATATCGTCGCTGACGTTGCCATCGACATCCTTCAGGGTGAACACCTTGCCGTCCGGCAGGGTAGCCATGACCTGGTAATCGCCATCTGCGAGACCGCCAAACTTGTAGTTGCCATCGGCATCGGTGGTCGTCGTCGCAACGACGTTACCATCGGCGTCGAGCAACTTGACTTCGACCCCCGCCTTCGGCGGCTCGACCGTGGTGACGATGCTGTCCTCGCCCTTGAACTCGATCTTGTCGATACGGACGTATTCGCCGGCGTTGCCATCGACCCACAGCTGAACTTTGTCGCCCTGGTTGATCTGCACGTCCTGCAGCACGAACGCGGAGAATGAGCCGTTGTCGTCGCCGCTGCCATCGGAATCGTGGTTGAGCTTGATCGTGCCGACCACGACACCGTTGACCTTGACCATGATGGTGCTCTGACCATCGTTCTCGTCCTGGGCGAAGATCTTCAGGTCGTAGGTGCCGCTGGCGCCGTTGAAGTTCTTCCACAGGTCGCCGCTGCCGCCCGCGCAGGCGAGCTTGACCAACTTACCGGCCGATGCCTGCGCGCCATTGACGGCGCAGAAGTTGTACATGTACATGCCTTCGGCTTCCATCGTGTATTCCTTGCCCGGAATCACGGTGGAACTGCCGTCGAGGCCGTCGCACTCGAGGTCGCAGAAGATGCGGCCTTCGATACTGCCAGCCAGCTTGACGCCCGCATCGATGTTGCAGATGGTCTGGCAACTGGCCAACGAGATGATATCGGTCAGGCCGTTCTGATCAGCATCCGAATCGTAGTGTTCGTCGACGCCACTGTCTTTGGCGGAGAACTTGTAACCTTCGATCTCGGGGAATTTGACACGATAGTCGCCGGCGGCGACCGTGAACGAGTAGTTGCCGTAGCCGTCGGTGACGGACGTCGCAACGACGTTGCCGTTGAGGTCGAGCAACTGCACGGTCTGGCCCGCGACACCGGCATCCCACTGGCCCTTGTCATCGTTCCACTCGTTATCGTTGCAATCTGCGTCGTAGGTCAGGCGACCCGTGATGGTGCCGGGCGGCAGCTCTTTAGGGCCGCCGTCGAGGCAGTCGTACCGGAGCCAGCTGTCGCTCGTCACTTTGCAGCAGTCGACGACGGTGAGCTGGCAACCGGCCGGCGGCGTGCCGCAGTAGCCGGAATCACCGTAGAACGTGTAGTGCTTGTCGTTGCAGCCTTCCTGGCGGACCTCGACCATGCAGTATTTGTTGCCGTACTGGTCCTTGAGGACCATGTACGAATCGGCGTAGATCTTGCCGCCCGTACCGACATCGCAGCCATCCTTCTCGATGTTGCAGCTCTGGTAGCTGCCATCATTGGAGTACCCACCCCACCAGGTCTTGGACGAAAGACAACTGTCGTCATCCTTGACCGTCATCGTCGTCGAGCACGTACCGCCCCACGTGAACTTGGTGCCATACGAGAAGCTCGATACGCCGCAGTCCCACGTTGAAAACGAAGTAAATTCGTAGCTCTTGGTGGACGAATAGTAGTAAGTCATGGGTGCTTATCCTTTTGTTATTGGCTTCGGGACGCGGCGGGGCGACGTTGGGGGAATTCGCTCCCCCTGCATTGCACGACTGGATACCGGGCGAGGACAACGGCGCGAGCGCACTGCTCCGCGTCCGGCAGCTGGAAGGCAAAAAATCGATGTCGTCGGCACACGGCCTGGGACCACGCGATCAGCGCAGCCCCAGGTCTTCTTATTTAAGTTCTCTCAGCGCAGATGCGAGATCAGCGCTTCTTCATCAGCTGGCGGGCGACGAAGGCAACGGCACCGATGCCCATCAGAGCCCAAAAGCCCGGCTCCGGCACTTTGCCGGGCTGCGTGCCGCCGCCGGCCAGAACGTTCTGAGCCAAGACGAGGAAAGAGACAACTGCGGCGGATTGGAAGAGTTTCATCAGGTAGTTCTCCTGCACGTTTTTTTCGAGGTTGTTATTCGCGCGATCGACACATTCGACGGCATCGTCATCACGCGATCGGTTCAAATAAAGCAATTTACATGCCCGCTGCCTTTTCCTTTTATTTCAGCAGGTTAAGAAACACCAAAATGTGTAAGTGTATGTTTTCCTGGCAGCAAACGACGTTCGCCGGACCGGTTTGGCCACAAGAAATCGTGGCGGGCAACTTGCAGCGCCAAAATTACGACCAAACAATCAACAACTTACGAGACCTAACGCGGGTGTAAATTTTTTTGACGGGCAAGGTAGAAACACAGTCCGCCAATGCTCAGCGCGCGCAGCGGACAGGCGCCGCATCGGCGCGCACCGTACCGCCAGCGATCGAGGTGGCTAAGGCCAGCTGTGATGACTGAACAGACCGCACGACGCAGGCTGCCACGCGCTTGAGGGCGCGTATCGCGTCAGCACGATACAAGCATCGGGCGTGCCGGCGCGCGACAGGCGGACGACACCCGCGCCGCCTTGTCCGTTACGACGCGGCCATCTGCGAGGTCAGGAGGCCGCGTCGCCGACTGCGCGATGCCATCATCATCCATCCGGTGAGCAGAAGCAGCGCTACAGCCGGCACCGGCACCGGCACGAAAAACACGTTGGCCTGCATGAAGTTGATCGTCGTGTTGCGCATGATGACGTTGGCGAGCGTCGAATCTTCGATGTAATCGAGCCAGTACGGATCGAACATTCCCGTAAGTTGGTACCAGAACCGGTCGCCTTCGCGGATGCGCAAGAACTGCTCGGCGACGATCGCCGAGAACAGTTCGCCGAGCATGCCACCATCGATATGTTGCTCGGCCAACCCTCCGACCCAGAGGTCGATGTCGTCGACATCGTCGTAGACACCCATGAGCAGCGCCTTGAAGCCTGGTTGGAATTCGGCCTCCTCCCAATTGGCATAAGCGCCGAGGCCCAACGCATCACGCATCGCGTTGAATCCGGGCAGACCGTGGTCTCGGCCGCGCTGGATATTAAGCGACGCCAGATCCAGGCCACCGGCGCCGGGCGCGCCGAACAACATGTTGCGCAACGCGTCGACGATCATGGGATCGATCTTTTGACCGACTTGGGCCGACAGACCACGCAGCACGGCTTCCACGCCGCCGTTGTCGGGATCCAGCAGCAGACTCGGGTTGAAGAAGGCGTTCTGCAGCGGCAGATTTCCGCCGGCCACGACGTTACCCGCGCTGTCGAGGCGTAGCAGCTCGGGTGGTAGCGTCGAATGTCCGAAGCGATACGCCGCCGTGCTGAATTCGTTCGCAATCCCTGCGTTCACCGCCGCGTCGTAGCCCTGGTAGACCCCAGGTGCCGCCGAGCCGAGCAGCGCCGGCAGGAACTCGTTGTAGGTAATCGCCTGCATGATCGCACCGACAATGCGGCGCGCTTCCTGGTAGATGGTCTCATCGTCATATTCGGGATGCTGCGCAGCGATCTGCTCGGCGAGGCGGTTGTGCTCGCGATTGAACAGGGTATGCATCGTTGTCAGGCCGACCTGTTCGTTGACCCGCTCGTCGCCTGAGACGAACACGCCGTTTTCCATGTGCAGCAGCCCGCCCTGGACCGACGTCATCTTGAGCTTGCCGCCGCTGAAGGTGCGTAGCGCATTCGCAGTGTCGAGGTCGGAGCCGTAGATCTGCGAAGCATCAATGTACGCGGTTGCCGCGTTGAGCTGCTGGCGCGGGTTGCTCGCGTCGATGCCGCTGGTGGCGCTGTATACCGACCTGCTAAACGGCATCGTGCCGGAAAAATACGCATCGTCGACGGGAATATCGATCGGCATCGGGTCGGCACTGCCGGTATGCGTCAGGTCGAGGTCGTGATCGAGAAACTGTCCCCATTGCATCAGCATGCTCGAGGCATTGAGTTCGCTGTACACCAGCGCGGTCTGCGACGACACCGCATTACTGACCTCACGCGGGCCAGGCAGACCCAGCGTCAGTGGTGTCTGACCATCGGCGGCGTACTGCGCCGCGGTATGCTGACGCAGCAGCTCGCTATCGGCACTGCCCCACGATGCCTGACCGGCACTGAGGTTGTTACAGGTTCCATCGAAGGTACGGTACTCGGTACCGCCGCCATCGAAAGTGCAGCTGCCATCCGCCTGCAGCACGGCAACGGATGCGCCAGACACGGCAGGCAAGGCTGCAGCGGCGCACAGAATGAACGTAGCTCCGGACCTGTGCGCTAAACGAAAGAATGGGATTCTCGGCATTGTCGGGTTTTGTTTCTGTTTCTTGTCGGCTCCACGCGGAAAGCAAGTACTGCGCCAAGCTACAAACTGTCGATATTACATCGACTTAAATTTGCCCGGTCCGCGCACCCACGGCCAGCTGCAAAAGAATTCGACACTGAGACTTGGCCACGCGATCCGTCGTCGCGGACGCCCCCGGATGTCCGCGCGGGTGCCGTCGCCAGGCACGCGCAGACCGCCTCGCCGCCGCACGCACCAGCGACCAACCGACGCCGACGTCCGCAGATCAAGACACCGCGGCGAATGCCGCTGAATACGGCATTGCGCGCAACGGTGATTTTTCCGCTGCGCCGGTTTCCGTAGTAAGCTGGCGCCGCCTTGTCTGCTGGCGGTGCGCGTTTCGCACCACCGGCCTGCCGTCGAATGCCGAGAGACGTGCAGCAGCGCGTGCATGTAACGCGACGGGTCGAGGCACTGATTAGGGCAACAATAACAAATGCAGCTTTTCAACGATCGCAAGTCTTCGGTTGAGAAACCGGAGCTGTACCAGGCCCTTGCCGTATCACGTTCGTCGTTCATCTCGACGGCCGTGTTCAGCTTCTTCCTCAATCTGCTGATGCTCGCCCCCGTGATCTACATGCTCGAGGTCTACGATCGCGTCCTCAGCAGTCACAGCGAATCCACGCTGCTCATGCTGACGCTGCTGCTCGTGTTCCTGTTCGTCGTCATGGGCACGCTCGAATGGGTTCGATCGCAGATCCTCACCATCAGCGGCAATCGCCTCGAGCGCCTGCTCGGCCCGCGCGTCTTCGACTCCGTTTTTGGCAAGACCCTAGCGACGGGTGGCAATGTCACGACGACGCAACCGCTCAACGATCTGCTGACGCTGAAACAGTTCCTCGCCGGATCGTCGCTGGTGACATTGTTCGACGCCCCGTGGATGCCCATCTACATCGCGATCATGTTTGCGTTTCACCCCGTGATGGGCTGGGTCGCCGTCGCTGCCGCGGTGATTCTCATCGCGCTCGCGGTCGCTACCGAACGTGCCACACGAGACGATCTCAAGGACGCCGGACAGATCGCGCACGAAAACGACGTGCAAACACAGCGCAACCTGCGCAACAGCGAAGTGGTCGCCGCGATGGGCATGTTGCCACGTCTGCGCGAACGCTGGCAGGCACGCCATGACCAGATGGTCGACCTGCAATATCGCGCCGGTCGCCGCGGCGGTCTGATCGCGACGATTTCCAAGACGTTCCGCATGATGATGCAGTCGATGATGCTCGGCCTCGGCGCCTACCTCGCGATCCAGAGCGAGATCAGCGGTGGCGCGGTCATCGCGGGTTCACTGTTGCTCGGCCGCGCGCTGGCGCCGATCAACCAGCTCATCGGGTCGTGGAAGAGCTTCCTCGGCGCGCGCGAATCCTACGGCAGACTCAACGACCTGCTGCAATCGCTACCGTTGAGCGCACCCCCGATGCCGCTGCCGGCACCCGAGGGTCATGTCGAATTCGAGCGCGCGAGCGTCACGCCGCCGGGCAGCGAGCTGCCGGTCCTGAAAGGCATCAGTTTCGTTGTCGAACCGGGCTCGGCGGTCGCCGTGATCGGCCCCAGCGCGGCCGGAAAATCGACCCTCGTGCGCGCCATACTCGGCGTCTATGGCACGTCAGGCGGTTCGATCCGACTCGATGGCGCCGAGCTCGCGCAGTGGGATCGCGAAACGCTGGGTGAGCACATCGGTTACCTGCCACAGGACGTCGAACTGCTCGACGGCAATGTTGGCGAGAACATCGCACGCTTCGGCGAGGTCGACCCGGAAAAAGTGATCGCTGCAGCGCGCGCCGCGGGCGTGCACCACATGATCCTCAAGCTCGCTGACGGTTACGAAACCAAGATCACCACCAACATGCTGTCGGCGGGCCAGCGCCAGCGCATCGGTCTCGCGCGCGCGCTGTACGGAGAGCCCAAACTCGTGGTGCTCGACGAGCCCAATTCGAATCTCGACATCCAGGGCGACCAGGCGCTGTTCGAGGCCATCCGGCGATTGAAGCAACAGGGTTCGACACTGATCATCGTCACCCACCGCAACAACATTCTCGAAGTCGTAGACCGCGTCATGGTGATCTCGGGCGGCGAGCTGGTCGCGTACGACGTACCACCGAAAGTCCTCGCGCTGCTCAATGGTGCCGCTTCACAAGCGGTCAGCAATCGGCCGCAGACTCCCTTGAAGCCCATCGGCGGGCGCGGTTGAGCGACATGCGGCAATCCGGCGAGATCATTCCAGCCACACCGCGTTCGCGCATCGGCGACCTCGCCATCGACGACCGTCGGATCCGTCTGCTCGGTTACGCGGTGGTGTTGATCGTATTCTTCGGCTTGGGTACCTGGGCAGCGATCGCACCGCTCGCCAGTGCTGCGCACGCGCCCGGCAAGATCCGCGTCGAGAGCAACCGCAAGACCGTTCAGCACCTCGAGGGCGGCATCGTCTCCAGTCTGCCCGTGCGCGACGGCGATTTCGTCGAGAAAGATCAGATCGTCATGACCCTCGACGACACCCAGGCAAAATCACAACTCGAGATCGTCCACGGTCTGTATGTCGTCGCGTTGGCACGCGAAGCGCGACTGGCCGCCCAGCGCGACCAGATGGAGCAGGTCGACTATCCGGAATTCTTGCGCGAACGAGCCGATGACAGCCGCGTGCAGGAAGCCATGGACGTGCAGAACCAGATCTTCACCGTACGCAAGGCCGCTTACGAAAACGAGATCGCGTTGTACGCACAGCAGGTCGAGCAGCTCGAATCGCAGCTCGAGGGACTCGAGGCACAGAAGGATGCGAGCGAACGCCTGGTGAACTCCTATTCCGCTGATTTCCGCGACGTCAAAGGGCTGGAAAAGAAAGGCTATGCAGAACGCCGCCAGGTACGCGAACTGGCACGTCAGGTCACGGAAAACCAGGGCGAGCTCGGCGACCTGGTTTCACGCATCGCGTCGACGCGCTCGCAGATCGTCGAAGCGAAGCTCAAATCGCTACAGCTGCAGAAAGAACTGCAACGCGAAGTCGCCGCCGAACTCGACAGCGTGCGCGAACGCATGTTCCAGCTGTTCGAGCAACGCCAGGCGCTGCAGGACACCCTCGCCCGCACCGTGATCCGTGCACCGCAGTCCGGCAAGGTGCTGGGTTT
Organism: Gammaproteobacteria bacterium; assembly: GCA_020445205.1. GTDB lineage: Bacteria > Pseudomonadota > Gammaproteobacteria > Chromatiales > Chromatiaceae > Thiosocius. The sequence goes on along the minus strand of JAGRHA010000220.1, from coordinate 30,968 downwards.
GACCGTACACACTGTGGGGGCCGTGATCAGCGAAGGCGAACCGCTGCTCGACATCGTGCCCGAGAACGAGCGCCTGGTCATCGAGGCCAAGGTGCTGCCCATCGACATCGACCGCGTGGCGGTCGGGCAGATGGCGGACATCCGCTTTTCCGCGTTCAAGACGCGCGAGACGACGCGTATCCAGGGTCGTTTGATCACCTTGTCGGCGGACAGCATCGTCGACGACCGTGATGTCGACCGCAAACCTTACTATCAGGCCGTCGTCGAGATCACGGACGAGGGCATCGAGCAGCTGCGCGAAAGGAACCTGACCCTGATCGCGGGTATGCCGGCCGAAGTTTTCGTCCGCACTGGCGAGCGCACGCTGGTGCAATACCTGACCGATCCACTGGTCAACACCCTGGCGCGCGCATTCATCGAAGACTGATCCCGGCGCGCGGCCCTATCGCTTTGCCCGCACGGCACATCCACGCGCAGCGATCCTGCTGCCGCGACGGCGACGGCTGCCGTTCCGTGCTCAACCCCTGCCATGCCCATCACCACAGCCCTGGCGGCGCGGTGCCCGCAAGCGCGGGCGGCGACCATCATCCCAAACCAACGGCAATTCATGGGCTTGGGCGACCCTGTTAATGTTTGATGACAATGTCACGCAAACACAATATGTTGTGTGCAGCGATTTTTATGACCACAAGACATTGTATTCTCCCCCTGCTTCATCTATCTTTCGTGCACATTGACCACGCCGCAGCACGCCGACTCTCTGGCGCGCCGGCCGCGATCCAACCGGAGGTTTGTGATGCGTTGCCATCATTGCAACAACGTGATGCAACAGACGGATCTGCTCGACGATCGCGGTGTGCGTCAGGTGTGGTACGGATGCCCGGTGTGCAGTGCACGACACACGATCGTGCAGCCGTCGGAGGTGCGTCTGTACCGTATCGGTCAAGCGCAGCGCTGTAGCAGCGGTTGGCGCCACCATTCGTCACGCTGACCCGTTCAGCGCGACTTACCGGGCAAGGGGCATGGGCATCGGGCGATAAACGGCAGGGAGTGCCGGCAGAAAAGCTGTACATTTGCGGGCGGCGCCTCACGGCCCCGCCCTTTTTATTTGCTCCGGCAGGCGCCTGCGACGATGTGGCCGCGCACAGCAGGCGACACCGCTCGCATATCGGCTCCACGTGAGGCGCTCCGCGGAGTAAAAAACTTCCCTAACCTGCCGCTATGCATGCCGTCGGGGCAATAAGCCCGCCTACGCCAACCCAGGAACGGAACACCATGCACACCGCCCATGACCGCGCTGCTCGCCCGGCCGAAACCCGCAGCATAAGGCGCTGGGCCGTGACGCTGCTGATGTTCCTCGCGCTGCTCGCGTTCGAGCCGGCGCTCGCGAACAAATTCGAAACCATTGGCGGCGGCTTCTCCGGCTCGTTGCACGTAAAGCGCGAATGGCTGCTGAAATTCTTCACCGTCGCCGGTGGCATCAGCCTGCTCGGCGCGGTTCTCGCCGTTGTAGTCCCCCACCGCAACGCCCTTTACCTCAACTATGCCAACTGGAAACGCTCCGCACTCCTCATGCTGATCGTTGCGATCGGGTTCTTCACCGCAGCAGCTCTGATCTGAATCCCCGACGCACGACAACCCCGTAAACTGCTCGTGGAAACCGTCGGCGTGCACGGTTACAGTTCCGCGCACAACAAACACACATGGCAGTAAGTCGGGGATCACATGCAGATAGAGAACCTCACCGCGCTGTATGCCGGAATCATCGAAGGCCTCGGCGAAGATGTCACACGCGAGGGACTCATCAAAACCCCCGAGCGTGCAGCCAAAGCGATGGCATACCTGTGCCATGGTTACCACCAGGACCTGCACTCGGTGGTCAACGAAGCCGTGTTCGCGTCGGATAACGACGACATGGTGATCGTCAAGGACATCGAACTGTATTCGCTGTGTGAGCACCACGTGTTGCCTTTCATTGGCCGCGCGCATGTCGCCTATCTGCCTCGCGGCAAGGTCATCGGGCTTTCCAAGATCGCGCGCATCGTCGACATGTTCGCGCGACGTCTGCAGATCCAGGAGAACCTCACGGTGCAGATCGCCGATGCGATCAGCGAGGTCATCCAGCCTGCGGGTGTCGCCGTCACGATCGAGGCAGAGCACCTGTGTATGAAGATGCGAGGTGTCGAGAAACAGAATTCGACCATGAAGACATCGGTCATGCTCGGCACATTCCGCGAATCGCAGGCGACCCGTATGGAATACCTGCAGCTCATCGCGGATTGATGGCCAGCGGCCTGTGCCGCATCGCATGACAAGGTCGAGCACCGACACCGGCGACCACGCCTTGCAGCAGCGCATCGTCGCGCGTACACAACACTGCCTGCAGCATTGTGTGGCGCTCTGTCGCAACCGCCGGGTTGCGCTACCTCGACCCGAGGTACGCTTCGATCTGCGCGGCAGCACCGCTGGTCAATGCGTGTGGGTGCGCGGCAGCGCACCGCTGTTGCGCTTCAACCTGTCGATGGCGGCGCGCCAGCCCGACCGCTTTGTGACTACGACCGTGGCACACGAAGTCGCACACCTGGTCACGACAGCCTGTCACGGCCGTGTGCGACCACACGGCAAAGAATGGCGGGCGGTCATGCGTCATCTCGGCATCGCAGCACCCCAGCGCTGCCACGACTACGCACTCGACGAACGTGAACTCAGGAAACAGCGCCGCTGGCCATACCACTGTGACTGCGGCACCCACCACATCAGCACGACGCGCCACAACCGCGTCGAGCGTGCGACCGCCAGCTATTTGTGCCGCCGTTGTGGCAGCGCGTTGCGGGCCGGCGAGCACCCACATCGCACCTCCGCGCGAACCGTCAACACAGACTCCCGATCCGCGGACGATCAGTAACGGGCGTCCAGCCACGCGTTGACGGCTTCGAGCAACGCATCTTCCTCGCCGTCGAAAAAGTGATCGGCACCTTCGATGCGCTGCTGGGTGTAGTCGCGGCCGGCACCACCCCCCTGTGCGGCACGCACGTCGACCCCTGCCAACACCTCGGCGAGATCTTCGCTGCCATACAGGTCGAGCATCGGGATGTCGATCTTCGCGAGGCGCGATGCCGCGTCGGCCGGCCCGCCGTCGCGCGCTCCCGACATGCCGACGGCGACGAATCCATCCACGGTGCGATGCTTCCCATCGAGGTAGTAAGCCGTCATGGCGGATCCCTGGCTATGGGCTATCAGGACCACGGTCTCGAACCCCTTTTCACGCAGGTGTGAGACTGCGGCATCGACACGACCGGGCACCCAATCGTAGATCGCGGCATAGTCCTCATGCGCTGCGTCATTGGCGAGCACCGGCATCTGGATAGACAGCGTATGCCAACCCACCTCGGCAAGGCGCACGCGCAACGGCAACACCACGGTGGGCCAGTTCGGGTGGACACCGGTTCCATGCATGATCACAGCGGCTTTCGTGCCGGCGCCGACGGCACTCTCGGTCTCGATCGCGAGGAACGGCGCACGACCATCGTCGAGGTAGATCGCCTCACCATCGAGCAGCGCGTCGGCGACCTGCTCGGCCCAGCGCTTCTCTTTTTGCAGATCGGTGGCACCCGCGGGTAGCGCGGCGGCCAACACCAACGTCATCACAAAACCCGACAGGCAACGCATCGAATCGTTCTCCCATGTTGCATCGCTCGTGATACTGGCAAGCGCGGTCGCGCACAGGCACACCGACGGCTTGCGCATCGCGGGCGAGCGAGCGCCTGCGACACGACGGCGCTTTTACCACCGTGACCGCGACATTACACTAGCAGCGGGTTCGCCGGCACCGGCGCTGTTGCGCGATCTGGAGGACGACGTGGAAATTGCGGTCCTGGTCTTGCTCTTCCTGGTTGGCACCGTCGGCGGCGCCTATCAGGCACTGCGCTATCTCGATCGACGGCAACAACCACGCCCGAAAGACCATTCACCGCCCGAAGACCACTGACCAACGACAGACCGTGCTGCTCTACGATATCGTCGAATCACCACTACACCCCGATCTGCAGGCCAGCTGTGCGAAGCTCGGCATCGAGCATCGGCGCTTCACCAGTCAACGCAAAGCCATGGCGCAGATCAAACGTGAGCCACCCAACGTGGTGATCGCGGATTTTTTCTATGGTTACGGCAACAATTACGCTGGCGCCAACGTGAGCAATCTCGATGTGATGCTGCGCAGCCTGCAGCGATTTGCACCCGCCGCACGCATCATCGTGCTCAGCGACCGCCAGCAACGCGAGCATGTCGACAAACTCGCGCATCTGTTCACACTCTCCGCCATTGTCACGCTGCCGGCCAGCCCCGCCGATATCGAGTCGCTTCTGCGCTGAGCGCGCTCAAGCGGCGCACCTGCCGTGCCGCTAACTCCGATGGCATGCCAAATGGGTCAGTCACGGGGAAACGGCGATGAATCAGGACATCAACCGCTTGTTGATGGAATTCGAACGGCGCATGCGGGCGATCAACCACGAAGTGATCAATCCGCAGATCAGCGAACTGACGGTCGACGGCCTGCGGCCGGTGCTGTGTCTCGTGGCCAATGCCCGTGCGCGCTACCTCAAATCCTTGTTCGAACTCGGGGCGAGCGAGACGGGCGAACGCCCCACACAGGCCCAGTTCGACGAACTGCGGCAACTGCGTATCGAATTCGACGAGTTGGTCAACGCGGCCAAGGCATTGGAGACGGCCATCCAGCGCGGTTACCTCGACGTCCAGCCGTCGAACCGCTGAATCGGTCGGCTCGGATGCCGGAGACGCCGCGACACGACCGCGCACGATCCGCCGAGCGACGCGCCACACAGCGCCTGCCAGGAGGCACACGCATCTTTGCCAGTATCGATGGCGAAACCATGCCGGTGCGGGACATCGGGCCCGGCGGCATCTGTATCGTCACGCGACGCTTCAACACAGGTTCCACACACCTCATGGAGCTGCACCTGCAGCGTCAGCACCTCGCCGTCATGATCGAGATCGTCAGCCGCTCCGACGACGTCACACTGCATGCCCGTTTCATCGATCCGACAGCGCAGCTGCAGCTAGCCCTGCAATCCTGCTGCTGATTACCCATCGCGAAAATTCGTCGTCGCAAACTGGCATCGCCGAAAATTTGCGCTAGCCTCCGGGAATGCGCAAAAACAATTCCGGCTTCATTGCATGGCGACTCTGGCCGATTCTGTGCGTGCTGCTGATTGGTGCGCCACAGCAGGCGGCGGCGAATATCAGTACGCTCGGCAGCGGCACCTTCCGCCTCAATCAGGTAACGTGCGAAGCACCGATCAGGCTGTCGCGCGATTGCTCGGCCTGGCAAGGCGCGACACGTCCGATCGCGCTGGCGGGTTACCGGATGTTGTTGGCCGCTGACGATGGCGGTTCGACGGTCCTGATCTCGCGACTGCGCTTGTCTCCGGATCACAACGACAGCGTGTTCGTGCCCAGCGAACGCCGTATGGCGGTCAACGCATTGCGCGAACTCAGCGAAGCGCTGCAACAACAGGGAATCCTGCTGCAAAAGATGCAGCCGGTGCGGCAGGGGCGCCGTACCAACGCGTGGTACCTCGAGTTTTCGGGCGATGCTTACAGCTATCTCAAGCAGTTCACGGTACTCGAATCCGAGTACTGGCTGCCAACCGCCCGCGTCACGCGCTAGTCGAAATAATGTGGTACCTGTATCTCGTTCGTTGTCACGACGGCAGCCTGTACACGGGCATCAGCACCGACGTGGATCGCCGCCTGTCCATGCACGCAGGCAACCGTGGGGCGCGCCGCCTACGTGGACGTGGTCCGCTGCATCTCGTCTATGCACGTGCCATCGGAGACCGCAGCCTCGCCTCGCGAATCGAATACCGCGTGAAACGCCTTAGCCGCGAGGACAAGGAACGCCTGATCGCGGGCAATCTTCAACTGCCGCTCTGACGCCAGGAAACCAGCTGCGAGCGCAACAACGCCACGCGCTGTTCGCGTGCCATCGGCGCATAGGGTTGCGGCGCCGAGTGTCCCCAGACGGGTCCCGGCCAGGCCGGATCGTCTTCGCGCCGCACGACGTGATGCAGGTGCAGTTGCGGAACCAGGTTGCCGAGCGCGCCGATGTTCAGCTTGGCGCCGTCGAACGTCCGCATCAGCAACTCGCCTACGGCGCACGACTCATCGAGCAGCCGCCGACGGTCGTCGGGCCCGAGTTCGAAGATCTCGCGGACACCGTTGTGCCGCGGCACCAGGATTACCCAGGGATAGCGGCTGTCGTCGAACAACAGCGCACGACACAAGGGCAACTCGGTGATCAGGTGGCAGTCGGCGGCGAGCCGCGCGTGCAGGACGAAGGATTCCATCGCGAGAGGGGCTGTCGGCTGGTGTCGCCCGCGATCGTCGGCGCATTCGGCCGGGTGGTCAAGTCGGCACCCGCGCAGGCGGTGGCCTCGACGCCGATCAGCGCTGCACCGTGCGCTTACGTGAGCTGAACAGGCCGAGGATGCCGCCGCTGCGGTTCTCCGCCTCCCACGTCTGGTACTCCTTGAGCACCTGCCTCGACAGCATGAGCACGCTGCGCACACTGCGTGCAGTGTGGATGTCCTTGCGCAGATCTTCCTGCGTCCTCGGGTCGCTCCACGGTCCGCCTTTGGCGCGTCGGATAAACGATTTCACCTGGTCCTGCAGGCGCTGGCGCAGGCGCTCGACGATATCCTGCTCGGCTTGCTGGCTGGACTTTCCGCTCATGCCGAGGACCAGGCGCTTGGCCTCTTCGGGATCGATGAGGCCAACCTGCACACAGTCTTCGCGCAACAGCGCCTGAATCGGTGTGCGTTCATCGCGCAGCTTGTCCTCCATGGACTTCACTTCCGGCACATAACCGCTCGATGCACGCGGATCGCGCCGGGCATGTGCCGGCTTGCCTGCATCATCCTGCGCGATGTCGTTTTGCGCCGCCGGCGATGCCGGCTCCGCCGGTACAACGTCCGTGCCGACATCGACTGCTGATGGCCCCCTGGCGCGTTGCGCGGCGCGCTCGCTCAACGCCACCTCGAGCAAGGCGAGCTCACGGTCGATGAGCTTCTCGACGCAGACGTAGTTCTCGCCGGTCAACTGCAGTTGCTTGAGCACGGCAGCGTTGACCGCCGATCGGTAGATCGACAGACAGCGATTGGCGAGCAGACCCTGCTTGGTCAACAGCAGCATGAGTCGCCCGGCGACGTTCACCTCGACCGTGTCGGACACGATTCCTGGCGCCCCCTGGCAACGGATTGGTATTCATATCGGATACCATTGGGAATTTCTTGAATGAACCGGTCAACGGCACCGATGGAGGAGCCATGTCACCAAATGCCAAGGGTGTCTGCTGGGCCTGTGGCGCAGCGCTCGTTGCCGCTGACTACGGGCGCGAGGGCGAGTGCCCCACTTGCGGGAAGCAAACGCACGTCTGCCGCAACTGCCGGTTTTTTGCACCCGGTCGCCCGGCGGACTGCGCCGAACCCGTCGCCGAACCCGTCGCCGACAAGCAACGCGCCAACTTCTGCGGCTATTTCGAACCGCATGCAGACACTCATCAGGCGGGCGAAGACGCCGATCAGCTGCGCGCCGCTGCCGAAGATCTGTTCAAGTTCTGAATCGGAACCGCGCCATTTATCTTGCCGCCCTCTTCAGCTAGGCTACCGATACTGATCCAGATCAAGGCACCGCCCCGGAGAGCCGACAAGAATTCCGGGCCAGCCGCCGAGGAGCCGCTATGGACATCACCAGCCTGATCATCGTTGTGTCGTTGGCCGCCATCATGCTGTATCTGATCGTGCGCCTGCCGCTGGCGATCTTCGGCAACCTGCGCGCCGGCCACCGCTTCCGCCAGGGCCTCGCCAAGGTACTCGACGAACTGCGCCTGTCGCGCATGCTGCGACACCTCGGCATCGACCGCGAGCAATACCTGCACGAGCAGACCGGCCTGACCATCCGTCGCCACATGAACCGCTGCAACAATTGCGAAGACAAGGAAAAGTGTGACCAGGCGCTGGCCGAAGACAAACCTGCAGATGTCGACGCGCTCGGCTTCTGCAACAACATCGACGACCTGAAGAACCTGTCGAAACGCTGACGAGACGACGGCGGCCCGCGGCTTACGCGGCGTCGCTGCCGACCCCCGCGTTTTTGCCCTCACCGACGCCCGCCAGACTCGCAGTCGTCAACGACTGCAACGCGGTCTCGGCCTCGGCGTACAGTTCGCGCACGAAATCCGTGCTCGGCCCGCGCTTGCGCAACACGTGCAACAGCGTCGTGAGATGGGCACGCCCGCGCGTCATGTCCCCCGCGCGCCGCAACTTCATCGACTGCACGAGGTGGAAGCGCGCATTGACCTCGGCACGCCGCTCACCCAGCTCGCGGCGGAATATCTGATTGACGTCGCGCGGCAGCGGTTGAACCGTCGCGGAATGCTCGAGCACGTCGATGACCTCATCGATGGCGTGGACAATGCGCCGGAACATCTTGTCGTCTTCGATCGGACCAACCCCCGCTCCGGTGGGCGCACCTTCCGCATTGAGCGCGCTCTCGGCACTCACGATGCGTTCGCGGACCTGCGGATAGCGTCGGTAGAGACGCGCGATCAGTTGCAGGCGCGCGAGAATCTCACCGCGCAGCATGACGCGGAGTTCGCGTGACAGTGGTACGGGGCGCAGGCCATCGAGGGCGTTATGGATCACCTGGATGCCGTGCTCCAGGCGTTGCACCCTGACCCGCACCTGAGCGCGATAGACCTGATGACGTTTGACCACGGCGGCCATGAACAGCGTGGCCAGCAGCATGCCGAGTACCGCAAGCGGCACACCCCATTGTTCGACGAGTCCCACGCGTCCTCCTGCCTGGCAGACTGCCGATATCAGCGGCTGTTCGCCGCAAAACCTGAAAGGTCTGCGCAACGCCGCGGTGATTGTCAGCCACCTTTACAATTACCTGACATTAATTTCCTGCCGCGCACCCGAGTCATTGTTCTGTAGATCATTTTTGCCGGAGGCATGTATCCTGCTAGCCTAGACCCAGTGCAGTGCAAATGACATCAGGACACCCGGAGACCCATGTCACGTCGCCATCCGATCATCATTGCCCTCGTCGCCGTGAGCGCTCTGGCGCCCGCGCTGGCCGCGCCCGTGGACGGCGACCTCGGCAGCCAGGCTGCCGGGCTGCTCATGTTGCTCGGCGTCGCCGCCCTCCTGCTCGGCATGCGCAATCTGCGCGAACTGCGCAACAAACGCCCCGTGAGGCCGCGGCGCCCGCGCGACACGGCCAACGAGTCAGAGTAATCCGGCGGGAACACGCACGGCTGGGGCATTTCCCGGGTTCCCAGCGCCGCTGCGCGCGACTAATCTTCCTGCACCTTCCCTGTTTGCCACGAGACCGGCGCCGATCGTGACCCTGTTCACCTACGCGATTCTCGGCCTTGCTGTGACCTGGTCACTGTATCTCGGCTATATGTACGTGGCGACACGCGCCGGTGAGGGACGCTCGGCGCAGCCGCTGTTCGACGCGCTACCGGGATTGGCCGACATCTCCGGGCCGGCACTTGTCTACTGCTTCAGCCCACAGTGCGGTCCCTGTCGGCCCATGTCGAAGGAAGTCGACATCCTGCGCGGTCGGGGTGCGCCTGTTTTCAAGCTCGACGTCACCGAGCACCCTGCGGCCAGTCGTGAGATCGGTATCCGCGCGACTCCGACCCTGGTCGTGATCGAGCACGGATGCGTCGCACGCATGGTTCTCGGCGTTCGCACGGCGGATTACATGCAGCGTCTGCTCGATACACCCAGCACCTGAGAAACACCATCCCACCCGCGTGCGCTGCGCACCCGACGCTCGCCGTCTAAACTGGGTGCCATGCAAGATGCCCGCAGGAACGACGCCAGGAAGCCATGATCCAATCCATCGCCCGTACGCTCTGGCAGCTGCTGGGCTGGATCGAGCTGATCCTGTTCACCCTGGTACTGTATCTGCTGAGCTTCCTGCCATCGCACTGGATCGGCCCCTGGTATCGGCGACTGTTCCAGCGTTGGAGTCGAACCTGGGTGCACGCTCTGGGTGCGGATCTGCGCCTACATCACAAGAACAGCCGCCCGCTTCCCGAACGCTTCATCATGATCGCGAATCATCCGTCTTCGTTCGAGGACATCGGCATACCGTCGTTGTTCGACGTCGACAGCGTCGCCAAGATCGAAGTGCGTGACTGGTGGTTTGTCGGTCGCATCAGCGCCGCCGCGGGTACGATATTCGTCAAGCGTGAGTCCTCCGCATCGCGTGCCGACGCTGCCGAAAAGATCCGCGACCACTTGCAACGAGGGCGCTGCGTCGCCCTGTACCCGGAAGGCGGAATCAAGGGACCCCGGCTGCAACCCGCCTTCCGCTATGGCGCCTTCGGCATCTCGCTCGATACCGGCGTACCCATCGTCCCCGTGTACCTGCATTACGAAGCGCAACATGATTTCCACTGGGGCCCGCACAGCCTCATCCAGAACATGCGCAACATCATGGCGACGCGCAACAACCGCGTTAACTACTACGTGTTCGACGCCATCGAGCCGCGTCTGTTTCACGACAAGGTGAGCTACTGCAATCACGTCTACCAGATGTATCTCGACTGGCAAGCGCGCTTCCTCGATTGATACGCACGACAGATCACCAACTGGTGCCTGCGATACAGTAAACTGATCGCCTCAAGGCCCAACACACCCTCTTCCAAACATGGAATTTCCCGATCCTGCTGCAGCTGAAGCGGCCTTCTACGCCGCCTTTCGCAATCTCGACGACGACGCCATGCGCGCAGTGTGGCTGGAATCACCGGACGCCAGCTGTGTGCATCCCGGTGGCAGCCTGTTGCACGGCACGGAGCAGGTCCTCGCGAGTTGGCAGGAGATATTCCGTGAAAGCAGCCCGCCGACCGTCGACTACCGGCTGGTCCAGTCGAGTGCCGACGGCAAGCTCGCCGTGCATACCGTGGAGGAGCATGTGAACAGCAGTTCCGGTACCCGGCGCGCCGTGATCATTGCGACCAATGTCTATACCCACACGGATACGGGTTGGCGCATGCTCGCTCACCACGCCTCCCTGCCGTTGGTCGAGAAAACGGTCGCCCCGCAGCCAGTACCCGCATTGCACTGAGCACGCCCTGCGGGATGTCGCGGGACGCAACCGTGCATCGCGTCGTTCGTCTCTGAAACAGTGGACTTTTGCGCACAGCGGCCACACCGAAGGTGGCCGCTGCGGCCCATGTGATAAACGCCGATCACCCGCGCCGATGGACCGAGCAGGCGAAAGCCGGGTTCAGGGGAACGCGGGTATGTGGGCTTCCTGGCCCTTCGACTTCGCTTCCGGATGATGCGCCGTGATCAATTCCCGGATCTCGCGTACGCGCCGCACGGGCACATCGACCATCAACAGAATCTCACCGCGATCGATCGCAGGCTGGAAACGCTTCAAGCGGGAGTTCGGCAGACTCACCGCAATCATCCCCGAAATCCACGACCCCATCATCGCGCAGACGACGGCCAGCACGAGTATCCCGCCCATGCCGATACGGCTGCCGATATCGGGGTAATAGGAAAGCACCACACCGGCGATTGCCCCGGTCAGGCCGCCCGCCACCATGCCCAAGCCGATGCCGTTGAGCAGATCCGAGCGCTGCAACAGATTGGCCACGTGCAGGCGCTTCATATTGGTCCCGTCTTTCGCGAGGAAATGGATATGGGGATCGTCGACCTTGGCCAAAAGGAGTTCCCTTTCAATTGTTTCCGCCGACTTCACGTCAGGCAGCATGAAATACAACCTTCTACGCATGTCAGTCGCCTCCTCGAGGTTACACCACGGGCAGAGACGCGATCATCGTCCCTTGCCGCACCACCCCCAGTATAGAAAGCCCAAGTAAAACAGTATGGCTTTATAAATATTTTTGAACTCGTGGCGCGAAAACTCGACCATATAGGGGTTCGCGATTACTGCGGTTTATCGATCGGGCAAGGTTTTGCCCACGAAGGGGAAACAGACAATGAAGAAGTGGTTGATGTTGTCGACCCTGTTGGTGTTGCTGGCGACACGCGTTGCGGCGGCCGACGTCCTGGTGCTGGTGCACGGTTATCTCGGCACAGCACAGAGCTGGGCCGAAGCCGGTACGCTGGCACGCCTGACACAGCGCGGCTACCGTCTGGTCGGGATACTGGGGTACAGCGCACAAGGCGTCGTGTACCAGGCCGTCTCCACTGCGAAGACGGACAAACCCGTGTACGCGGTCAACCTGCCGTCGCAGGCACCGATCGTCATCCAGGCCGACTGGCTCGCCGCACAACTGCGCGAGATTCGGCGCCTCCGCCCCGACGAACCGATCAACCTCGTCGCTCACTCCGCCGGCGGTGTCGTCGCGCGTATGACCCTGGTCCGCCATGGCGTTTTGGGCGTCAAGCACCTCATCACTATCGCCACGCCACACTTCGGTACCGGGCGCGCTGTACAGGCATTGCAGGCCACGGACAGCGGCGGCATGTTCGGATTCGTCAAGAGCTGGCTCGTGCGACGTGCGACCGGCGATGCACTGTACGCCACCGTGCGCCAGAGTCGCGGCGTGCTGTTCGACCTGCTGCCACCCGCACCCGGCAACCTGCTGTTCTGGCTCAACCAGCAACCGCACCCGAAGATTGCCTACACCAGCATCATGCGCATCGGCAACTTCTACATGCCGGGCGATCAGGTGGTGCCCTCTTTGAGTCAGGATCTCAACCGTGCACCGGCATTGGCGGGACGCGTGAAAACCTATTCGATGGCCGAGGGACACCTGCTGACACCCCAGGACGGTGACCTCATCGGTAACCTGCTCTTGTCTCCGGCGAAAAAGAAGAGCCAATGAGCGCGGGTGCGCAGCGACGGCGCCGCACACAGGCAACTGTGGATCGATGCTGCGGGCGCTGACCACGATCGAGTCGCTTCTGCGTGCCTACGGCCACACGTATGAAGCCAACCTTGCCGGCATCGCAGCCAAGTTGTACCGCACGGATCCCGCGGTGGCGTGCCAGAGCATCAACAGCGACGAATGGTGGGAAAGCAGCGCATCGGTGGCCGCGATCGATCTCGCCGTCAGCGGCGGCTTCACGCCGCAGTCGCGTGTCGATGCACAACGACTGCGGCAGTCCCTGATCGAAGTATTCACAACCCTGCTCGCCTACGGCGAGCACAACGATGCCGGCGAGATCATCGTGTCGCAATTCCAGAAATGGACCGAGTCACACATGTAGTCACATACCGATCGTGCGTCGCGCCGATAGCGGCATAGACACGGCGCAGCCGGCGACAGACGCGAAGCGGCGTAAGGCACTGCGCGCCACTGCCGCATGGGGAAGCTTCGCCAACAAGGCAGACGCCACGGGACTCGGCAATAATGTTTCTGTCGCCGCCGCCGAAACCTTGCTCAACCGGACGGAGAGCTGCATGCAGACATTCGATATCTACTTTCTCGGGCAAGTCCTGCCGGATGCCGACCCCGCCAGCGTCAAACGCAACGTCGCGGCATTGTTCAAGATGCCAGAGGCGTCGGCGGACCGCTTGTTCACGGGCAAGGCCCTGCGCGTGAAACAGGCCATCGACGCCGAAGCCGCTGGACGCTACCGCGCAGCATTCCGCGATGCCGGCGCGTTGATCCAAATCGTGCCGGCCGGTTCACCACCACCGGCCGACGCAGCGGCCGGTCTGCCAGCGACGCCCGACGCGACCAGCAGCCCGCCACCGGCGCCCGAGACATCCGGCATGGGCCTCGCCGCACCCGGTGCGATCATCGACGAGACACCCGCACCGCCTCCGGCCGAAATCGACACCAGCGGACTCAGCGCTCTGCCGCCGAATTCCGGCTCGCTCGAAGACTGCCGGATAGACAAGGAACCGTACCCGATCCCCGACATCAGTCACCTGAAGATCGTCGACAGCTGATGCCGCTGGCGGCGCTAGGCCGTCGCGCCCCACCTCCGTCGCCCTGTCACGGCCGATCGCCAACACGGTGCCGCGGCTGCAGCTGCGCCACATCGACGCGCGTATCGGCCGCCTGCAACTCGGCGCGAAAACGTCCAATGGCATGACGCACATCCACGCGCAGCAGCGATCGATCGGCGTCGCGGCTCAACCAAATGTACGCCGGCCGATGCGCAACCTGGCGCTTGCCGGTGGCGTCCGACTCCCAGGCATCGAGACGTAACTTGAACGCCGGCACCGCTTGTCCCGCAATGGCGACCGCGCTCTCGCTTTCGACGCGGATGTCGTATGCAAGTCGATCGCGACCATCGGTCACCGGCACGCTGAAGCGGTCGCCGACCTGCAACCGGCGTTCGCGCAGGTACACCAGCAAGCCGAGGTGGTCGAACAACGGCGTTGCCGCACGAAGTGACCACGAGCCCTGCTGCAGCTGGCGGCTTTCGTGTTCGCCCTCGCCTGCCAGGCGGTCGAAGCGTCGCATCCGCTCCGCGTCATCCGGGTCGCGCACGTAAAGCCGATGTTTCGTGCGGCGTGTCTTTTCGAACTTTTCCAGCGCCACGAGGCGGCCGTCTGCGGCGGCAAGCCAGCTCGTCAGGCGATAGCGCAGGGGATACAGGGATTCGACGACGGGATACGCCTCGGAGCTCGCCTCCAGGCGCGTTGCCAGGAGGTCTCCGCGCGACGTCCGCTGCGCCAGCACCACGACATCGGCAATGGGCATTTCCTCACCCAGCGAGAACACACCGCGATAGGTGACCTGGTACTGAGCGGCAACGGTCAAATCAGGCGTCAGGCAAACGCACAGTGCCAGCAGCATCCGCCTGGCCGACAACCGGATTTGGCTAAGGTGTCCGATGTTCAAGCGGCAGGTCTCGTTCGCCCCATTGCTCAAAGTTAGTCGGAAATGTCTGAAATGAGTTCCATGGCACAGTGTGTGCTTCGTATTCGGCATAACATGGAAAAGGCGTCAATTACGCCGATTTTTTGACGAAAACGGAACTAAACAGTGACTAATGCCGTAACGGGTGACAAAATCCCGTCACATGCCGGGATAAAGCGACGGGAAATTGACGCAAAAAGCGCCAATAACTCGTCGCCCACCGCTGTGAGCGAGCAGACCGCTGGCGATGAGCGTTCCGCGAACGTCGAGACCTCGCGCGGACATGAGCGGCTCACCCAGCAGGATGTCGTGGCGCGACAGACAAATATCCACGGTATCGACCAGGCACGTATAGGCATCGCGCGCCTGCAGGCCGATATCGCGACAGACCCTGCGGCCGTGCTGCGCACGGCTGCCAACCTGAATCACAACCGATTCGAGGCTGCGATCGCCGAACCGACTGGCTGATCCTCCTCCCGATTCTCGGCACAGGCGAGAGCTAATCTCGCCATTCACCCGGCACCGTCCTCTGGCGCCGGGTTTTTCTTTTCTGGAGCGGTGAAAACCGACTGCAGGCTTTACAAGGTGTCGTCGCTACCGTGAAATTTCGCCCATGCGTGTGATCTACCTGACGTTGGCGTTTTTCATTCTTCTCGGTATCGGTATGGCTTGCCGCACACCGGCGATGCTGGCCGCGGACTGTACCGACGCTCAGCCGGCACACGCCGCCTGCGAATCCAACCGGCTCGATGACCAAGGCCGATGACCACGGAGATCAACCTTGTGCCGCCCCCTGTGCATTTCGCTGAGCTGGCCGACGCCGCAGTGTTGAACGCCGCGCTTGCCGCGGCGTACCGACGTGAACGGGATGGCGCGCACGTGCGCCGCACCCACCAGTTCCATGGCCGTTTCGAAAATACCTACATCGATGCCGCACGGTTGCCGGAACTCACCGCGATCACGCAATTCGTGCTACGTGCCGCGCGTACCATCCTCGGCCGCGAGCGGTTGCATTTCGGCTACTGGTTCAATGAGATGCAGCCAGGCCACCGCACCAGTCTGCACACCCACGAAGAGCTCGATGAATTGCTCTCGGCCGTGTACTACATCGAATGCGATGGCGACTGTGGCGACCTCGTGCTGCACGACGAGCACGCGCGTGTGGTGGTGACGCCGAAACAAGGCATGTTGGTGCTGTTCCCACCCGACCTGCCGCACGAGGTAACGGAAAACCGCGGCACTGCGACGCGACTTTCCGTCGCGTTCAATTTCGGTCCGTGGCGACCGGTGACCTGATCGTCGACGTCTCGAGTCGTTCGGTTTCGGCCAGCACGATACGTCTGCCATCGACCGTCGTGAACGAGCGGTCGTCGATGTCGCCGCGTGCGGCTCGGTACTCGGCAGCGCGCCCGCTACTTGCATCGACGACACGAATGAAGATCACCTCGTTGTTGTCACGCCAGTGATCGTAGAGGAGATAGGCGAAAGTGGCGGCCATCAAGCCGACGATGCCGATCGCAAGTCCACGAATCGGCCAGCGCCGCTGCATCGGCGGATTGACCAGTCGCGGCTCGTATTGCGAAGCAGCAGTGCGGGATTGGCGCGTTCGCCACACCAGCGCGACGAGCACGATAACGGCGAGTGTAAAAAGTATCTTGCCTAGCATCGCGGCATCTTAACCCGGAAGGGATGGGCTTCGCGCTGCGCGATGGCGGCCGACGGCACGGTGTGCGCGTTGCGTCCACATGGACGCACTGTTGCCCCAGTCACAGCCCCCACTTGGCAGGAACGGGTCGACACACGCCGCGTCGTTGCGCATTTCCGATATCATGGGGTCGACGTCAGCATACGGAATCGTGGAATGAAGATTGTCAGTTTGTGCCTGTGCCTCGCCACTTGGCTGATGAGCGCGCAAACCTCGCTCGCCGCAGACCAGAGCCAGGTACGCATCACGCCCGAGATCGCCGGGGTCGATGTCAAGCACGACGGCGCCCCTGTGCACATCTCGCGCAACCAGGACCAGAGCAACACCATCAATCCGTCCTTCCAGCGCACCTCGCGGCGTTGCCCGCCGTTCTGTGTGCAGCCGATGCACATGCCCGAGGGCGTACAGACGATCGGCGAGCTGGAAATGCTGGACTACCTGCAACGTGCCGCGAAAGGTGACGATTCCATCCTCATCATCGATTCGCGCGGACCGGATTGGTTGAAGAACGGCACGATCCCCGGGTCGATCAACATCCACTACAAAGCGCTCAGTCTCAAGGCCGCGGGTGAAGCGGCGGTTGCCGCAATCCTGCGCGACCGTTTCGGCGCCGAACGCGGCGAGGAATTCTGGAATTTCCGTTTCGCGAAGACGCTCGTGCTGTTCTGCAACGGCAGCTGGTGCGGGCAGTCACCAACCAACATCCGCACGCTGCTGCGCCTGGGTTATCCGCCGTCGAAGCTCAAATGGTTCCGCGGCGGCATGCAGGCCTGGGAGACCGCAGGCCTTACCACGGTGGTGCCGCAGCAGTGAATGCGAAACGTTCACCACACCGTCTGCGCTTGATCCGTGCCTTGTTCGCCGCGGCCTTGTTGTCGTTGGTTGCAGCCTGCAGCGAACCCGATCGACCAAGTATCACGCTCTATCTCGCCGTCCAGCGTGGTGATCTCGACCAGCTCGAACGTCATCTGTACTGGGGCACCGACGTTAATGCCGTGCTGCCGAACGGGCAGTACCCACTGCATGTGGCGGCCGACAAGGGCCGCATCATCATGGTCAAGACCCTGCTCAAACACGGCGCGGATATCGACCGTCTGACGAACGAGGGTGACTCCGCACTCGACCTTGCCATCCTCGCCGGGCGCACCCAGATCGCCGAGGTCCTGCTGGCGCAGGACGCCAAACTCGACCCTTCCGCGCTGTTGCTCAAGCTGTCTACGGCCGGTGGTACAGACCGCGATTCGCTGCGCTTCCTGCTCGAGCGTGGCGCCGATCTCGAAGCCCGCAACGCCGAGGGCGATACCGCACTATTGATCGCGATCCGCCAGGACAACCACCGCCTGGCGACCCATCTGGTCAACGCCGGTGCCGATGTCAACGTCACTGCGCATGACGGCCAGTCGGCCCTGGCGCTCGCGCGTTCCCTGAATACGGCCGAACTCGTCAGCCTGCTGCAGCGCTTCGGCGCGCGCTGAGACACGCGAGGGGTGACCGACTGGCGCAAGCAGGGGCCGTTTGCTATTGTCGCGCGCCTCTACATTTCGGAAACCATCCACCGCACGCGGAGCTGGGAGCATGGCAAGTTCGCCCGATGAATTGACGATCAACTACAGCGAAGGCGGCGTCGACGTCGTCAAGGAACTCGACAAGGAGATCCTGTCCAAGGGCGCCTGGACCACGATCCTGTACCGCTATCAGGATTGGGACCCGCGCAAGCAAGAGTACGGCAAGGACAAGTACTCGATCCGCCGCTACCAGAAGCGCAACGGTGAGTACCAGCAGAAGTCGAAATTCAATATCTCGAGCCCGGATCAGGCACAGCAGCTGATCACGGCGCTGAGCAAGTGGCTGCAGGACTGAGCAGCCGCGCAACGCCCGGCGTACATCGATCACGATTACCGGGGGGCATGACGCCCACCCGGTCCGAACACCAACCGCTTACCCGGCCCGTTCCGCGAGCAACGCTTTCGCCTGCGGTATCCAGTCTTCGCGCTCGATGCGCCCCTTGAACTTCAGGTGGTCGTTGACCCACGCGACATTCTCGGGCGTCCACGCAGCGATCTGCTCGAAACGTACCACGCCAAGCTCCTTGAGAATCCCGGCGATCTTCGGCCCGATGCCCTTGATGCGCTGCAGATCGTCATCCGCGCCCTCGATGGTCATCGGTGCCGGGGCGGCCATTGCGGCGAGCGGCGCCGCCGTTTCGCCCGCTGGCACGGCTTCCGCTTCCGGCTCGGCCTCGACGACAGGGGCCTGGTTGTCGACGGCTGCACCCGCCGCCAGGGATTCGCGGCATGCAGCGAGTTCGTCGCGTAGCATCTGCAGTTCACCGGCTTCCGCATCACTCGCATCACGTGCCTGTTCGAGCGTTTTTATGCGCTCCGCGAGTTGCTGACGCTCGGCCTCGCTTTGCCCCCGGGCGTTTACCGCGATATCCACTTCTTTGCGCAACGCGCGGGCATCCGACTCGGCACTCTTGAGCTTTGCCTGCAGCGATTCGCGGGCGCTGTTTGCCGAGATACGCGTGAGGTACCAGCCGAGGATCAGACCGAGCAGCGCCGCAATGAGCAGCAGGAGAAACGTTTGCGTGATCAGGTAAGTCATTGCTTCCGCTCCGCGGCGATTACTGAAGTGGCATCACGTCGAACGTGATGCGCCTGTTGGCGGCCCGCCCCTCCGGCGTGGCATTGCTGGCGATCGGCTGGCTGTCACCGTAAGCGACGATCTGCATCCGCTCGCTGCGTATGCCGGCCAGGTAGAAGAACCGCTCGACCGCTTCGGCGCGCGCCTGGCTGAGGCGCATATTGAATGCGCGGTCGCCGCTGCCGTCGGTGTGACCACCGATGACAATGCGCGTCTGCGGGCACTGATAGGCGACCGTCGCCAGGTCATTCAACAACGGATAGCTCTCGAGCATCGGCGAGGCACCACCGCTTTCGAAGCGGATGCTGCCGACCGACGTCAACCGTGCCATCGTGCGTTGGCAGGTGCCGGCGTCCATCGGGTTGGCGAGGTTGCCACCCAGACGTACGACCCGGCTGCTGTCGAATCGTGGCCGCAACGGATCATCGCGATCGAGCATCGACGCCTGTGGCCGCAGACCACTGACATCGACCCGGCGCACCCCCCAGACATCCGCCGCGACATCGGCGATCCCATCCGCCGACGCCTGACGTGGCATTTCACCGCTGATCGTCAGATCACGACCGTCGGCGGCAATCGCGAAGCCCGTGAGGGCGCGCGCGGATAACGCCTGCCCGACCCGCTCGGTCAGATCGGTCTCAATCTTTTCGTGATACAGCACGATGGTGATCCAGGTCAGCAGTAGCAGGCTCGCCAGGCCCACCATGACGGCAGTACTTCTCGACACAACCTCTCCCCCGTTCGGTGTTGTCGCAAAGAATGATTTCGATCGGAAATCCGCGCCATGGGTGCGGTCCGTCGCCAGGCCCGGATGCTTTGGTCTCGCACTCACGGCGGCGGCACCCTTCGGTGGCGACATGACGCGGCGGCATCTCCGGCGGGCGTAATTTACCGTATTTCGGCACCCGTGTTGCGGCAAAATGTCCCGCGAACCTGCAGATTCCGCGCGATGCCATGCACGCACACCCGCCTGCACGACACCACCGCGACCACACTTGTCCGCCGGCGCCGCACGCCGAAAGGGACATCGCGGGGTCGTATCAGGCCCTGCCCCGGCCGGCGCAAGATCCCACCACGCCCCCGCTCACAGGCCGAGTTCCAACGGCCAGTCGATCAGCGCGTCGACCACCTCGCGCTGCGCCGTCGTCAGTGACCTATCGACGACCATGCGCGACAGCTGGCGGCGATAGTCATCGAGTACGATCGAACCACCCACGCCCGGCTCGGTGAGACGCGCACGCCGAAACGCCTCCCAGCGCAGCCGTTCCGCGTGGTCGAGCGTATCCGGCCAGTTGCGCGCGCGGTAACGGAACAACAGCTCGTCGAGCTTGGCAGCGTCGAAGCCGAAATTCGCGCCGGCCAGCGCTTCGGGTGGCGTGTGACGAACCTGGTCACAGCGCCGGCGGTCGGCATCGGACAGAAAACTGCCGTACAGATCACGATCGGGATCGGTCTGCGGTGGAAACGGCTCAGCCTGCGCGAAGACCTCACGCAGCTTGGCGTCGAGCCCCGTCGCGGCGCGCAACACCTCGAGGTGGCGTTGCTCGGTATCGGCATCCAGTTGCCAACGCTCGCGCGCCTCGTCGCTCAGGGTGCCCATCGGGACGACCACTGGGGCGCGGTTGATGTGCACGACCTTGAGCGGGATGCGCTCGGCTCCCTCCGGCAGGTCGGCCGTGGCGGTATACATGCGCGTGCGGATCTCCTCCGCCGACAGCGTCAGCAGCGGCGTCGGATCGGCGCGCAGGTCGTACACCACGACACCATTGCGATTGACCGGATGCATCGCCAATGGCACCACGCTGGCGATGCATCCGAGCCGTGCAGGATAGCGTGCCGATACATGCAGCACCGGGTTGGCCGAACGCACGTTGAGTTGCCGTGCGAGCTGCTGCTTGTCGCGATTGTTGAAAGCAAAGTCGAACAGCTTGGGTTGCCGATCGCGGATCAGCCGTGCGATCGCGATCGTGGCCCTGACGTCGGCAAGCGCATCGTGCGCCCCGCTGTGCTCGATGTCGTTGGCTGCCGTGAGGTCTTCGAGGCGGAAGCTGCTCACGCCGGGTTCGCGTTCCGGCCATTCGATGCCTTCCGGGCGCAGCGCGCGCGTCAGGCGAACGACATCGATCATGTCCCAGCGCGAGTTACCATTCTGCCATTCACGCGCATACGGATCGTAGAAGTTGCGGTACAGGCCGTAACGCGTCACCTCGTCGTCGAATCGCAGCGTGTTGTAACCCAGTGCACAGGTGCCGGGACGCGCCAATTCATCGTGGATGAAGCGGAAAAAATCCGCTTCGAGTGCCCCTTTTTTACGCGCCAGTTGCGGCGTGATACCCGTGATCAGGCAGGCCTCGGGTTGCGGCAGCACATCATCGGCCGGGCGCGCATATACGACCAGTGGTTCGCCGATCGGATTGAAATCCAGATCCGTGCGCAGGCCGGCAAACTGCGCGGGCCGATCGACCGCCGGTTGCGCACCCCAGGTTTCGTAATCGTGCCAATAGAAGCTACGCGTATCACTCATCGCTTGGCCCAGGCGACTTGGTCGCGCAGGTACACCGGCAGCGCGTGTTCGGCGGTGACGGCGGCCCCTTCTTGAAACAGTGTGGCGGCCACCTCCGCCACGGCGCGCGCATGCACCAGCGCTTCGGAAAACACGCCGTGCTCCGGGGCACAGCGCTGCGCCAGGACGTCGCCATAGGCCTGCCAGCCGCTGCCGGCGCCGCACCAGTCGGTACCCCCCGGCACCTCGACCGCGCCGGCCGCAACGACCGCTTCGGCTATCAGCGGCCGCATGAGCTCGCGCGCATCCAGCCGGTAGGCTCCCCAGTAGACCTCGTTCATGCGCGCATCGAATGCGCTCAACACGGCCACCCTGCCATGCGCCGACCACGCATCCTGCGCGAGTGCCTGCAGACTGGACACCGGGACGACAGGCAGGTCGGCGCCAAATGAGACACCCTGAATCACCGAACTGGCAATACGCAGGCCGGTGAACGCACCCGGTCCGCGTGCGAACGCGAGCGCGTCGAGCTGCGTGAGTGACAACCCGGCGTCGTCGAGCAGCGCCTGCATCATCGGCAAAATCAGCTCGCTGTGACGCCTCGGCGCGATCTCGAAGCGCTCACGGTGATCGCCATCCAGCCACAGAGCCGCCGAACAGGCATCTTCGGTCGTGTCGATCGCGAGCAGCTTCATTCCGCCAGCAGAACCGTCGAGCCGGTGGTCTTGCGCGCTTCGAGGTCGCGATGCGCCATCGCCGTGTCCGCGAGCGCGTAGCTCTGGTTGATCTGAATATGCAGTTTGCCGTCACTTATCGCGCCGAACAGGCGCGTCACCCCTTCTTCGAGCAGCGCGCGCGTCGCGATATGCGTCGCCAACGTCGGCCGTGTGACGTACAGCGAACCCTTGGGCGCGAGTATCGCGGGACTGAACGGTTCGACCTTGCCCGACGCATTGCCGTAGCTCGCCAACACACCGAACGGCCGCAACGCGTCGAGCGAGGCCATGAAAGTATCTTTGCCCACCGAGTCGTAGGCCACGGCGACACCCTCGCCATCGGTCAGCTCGCGCACGCGCGAGGGAATGTCTTCGTTGCGGTACAAGATAGTGTGGTCGCAGCCGTTGTCGCGCGCGATGTCCGCCTTGGCCTCGGAACCGACACAGCCGATCACGCGCGCACCCAGGTGCTTGGCCCACTGGCACAGCAATGAGCCTACGCCGCCCGCTGCCGCGTAGACGAGGATCGCGTCTCCGGGTTGCACAGCATAGGTACGGAACAACAGGTAGTGCGCAGTGAGCCCCTTGAGCATGATGGCCGCGGCCTGGCGATCGCTGATCGTCTGCGGCAGTCGCACGAGCTTGTCGGCGGCGATGAGACGCGCCTCTGCGTAGGCGCCCTGGCACATGGGATAGGCGACGCGATCACCGACGGCGAGACCGTCGACATCCTCACCCAAAGCTTCGACCACACCCGCGGCCTCCATGCCGAGCACTGCCGGCAGCTCGCCAGCGGGATAAAGACCATCACGCTGGTACACGTCGATGTAATTGAGCCCGCACACGGTATGACGGACACGCACCTGTCCAGCTCCCGGTGTACCGACGTCGACGGCCTCCCAGCGCAGCTGTTCTGGCCCGCCAACCTGATGGATACGGATTGCATGCGTCATCTCAAGTCTCCCCGGGGAATGCGGCGATTCTCAACGTCATCGGCCCCTGACACAAGGCACATGCCGAGCGTCCACAGAAATGTCACGGGCATTCCGCCGCGGATTGCGGCACTCTTTCCCCGGACCCGCGCATACCGCGCGACACTCAACGACTGCCGCATCAAGGAGCCGTTCGCCGATGGATACGAAGACACTGTTCGATGCCGAACCCGCCTCGCCGCTGTACGTGGCGATCAACCGCGTACTGGTGCGCAACGATCCCAACCTGCTGCGCATGATGAAGGAAGCCAGCAGCAAGATGTGCCTCGCCACGGCACTGACACCCGGATTCCGTGGCTTCGACCTGATGCGTCAACGTGGCACCTGCCCCATGGGCATGCGCTGGGCGGCGAGTTCCGACATGTCGGCGGAGCTCTCGCACATCTGGATCGACCAGTTCACCTACTGGGATTCCTGGCAGGCGCACGAGAGTTTTCACGAGACGTTCGAAGACGTGGTCGTCGATGCCTGCGCCAAGTGTGGCGGCATGCTGCTCGACGGTCCCGAAGAACCCGTCTACCGCATCGTCAAGAGCGAACTGCCCAAGCTGATCTCGAAGAATCAGATGATGAAGCTCGGCTTCGAGAACAACGGTGACACACGGGGTTACGCCATGGATTCCGGTGAGACGGTGATGGTCATGGCCACGCACCACGTCCGTCCCGGCAAGGAGGCTGAATTCGAAGATGGCGAGATCCAGACCATGGAGATGCTCAAGCAGACGGCGGGCGTGATCGGGTATCAGATTCTCAAGCGCATCGGCCTGTCGACGCTCGGCAGCGGCCATTCGACCGTCGAGTCACTCATGGAAGACATGAAAGACAGCTCCGGCACGCGGCTCAAGCGCGCTGCCGAAGTATGGGAGGGTTACACCCTGCCGGCAGAATACCTGACCATGGTCGAGTTCGAGGACCTGCGCTCGGCCCAGGGCGGCATGCCGCATGTCAATGTCAAACCCGAGATCCTGTTCGTGCACGGCAGCAAGGTGTTGAACAACTGCCTGACCATACCCACCGTGCGCATTGCCGACAGCATGTTCAGCGAACACACCTACCGCGAGGTGTTGCAGGGGCTGCGCTAGCGATCCGATGCAGCGCCCGCACCGACCGCGGGCGCGGTTTCAGAAAAGGTCGACGACGCCTGCGTCGTCGACCGGCTGGCTGCCGAGTTCGGAGAAAGCGACCACGCGGTTACGGCCGTTTTCCTTGGCGTGGTAGAGCGCTTGGTCCGCGCGGTCGATGAGCGTCGTCGGCAACACCCCACGGCTGCCGCTCACGTAGCCGATACTCACGCTGATGTGGCCGACACCCGGAAACTCGTAGCCCGCGACCTGGCGCCGGAAACGTTCCAACACTTCGCGCGTCGTACGTGGCGACGGCGTCGACAACAGTACGACGAACTCTTCGCCACCAAAGCGGAAAAGGTCGTCGGTATAGCGGAACGAGCGCTCCATGAGGCGCGCGAAGTGAATCAACACCTCGTCGCCGAACAGATGGCCGAAGGTGTCGTTGACGCGTTTGAAGTGATCGATATCGAGCACGGCTACCGTCAGCTCGGGCTGCCGTTCACGGATTGCGCGCTCATGCGCGAGTTCGAACAAGGTGGTAAACGTCTGCCGGTTCAGCAGCCCGGTCAGTGCATCACGTTCGCGACTGTCCATGAGGCGAATCAGGTTGCCGTAGACCTCGACGACCTGCATGACCTTGGCGCGCAGCCACGGATCGGTGGCGATGTGATCGATGACGACGAGGCGCAAAGGCCCTATGTCAGCGGTCAAAGGGATCACCAGGCGCCCTCTGCCGTCGGCTTCGGAATCGTATGCCACCGGTCGCGGATCGGCGATGACCGCAGCGAGGTCATCGACGCAATTATGCTTGGCGACACGCTGCCCCGACTCGTCGAAGCGGCGCATGCTGATGTTGTGGGCAGCGAACGTGCCGCCCTTGAGCGTCATACGGCGATTGCCGTGCACCTCCATGATCACGATGTGCATGTCGGGCGAGAGCTGACGCAGACTGCGGATCAACGCCCGCGTCAGTGAAATGCCATCTTGCTCGCGGGTGAGACCCGCGATTGCACTCAGTTGCTCGAATCCGTCATTGCTCATCAGCTGTCCTCGACTGGCTAACGGCAACACTTTCAATAAGTTAAAGCGGACTCTGTTAAGTTGCCTTGCGCTGTGTCAGACGTTATGACGTGGATTCCAGCAGACTCGCCGCATGCTCGAGCGCCAGCACGCGGTTCTTTTCGATGCGTCCGCCCGGGCTGCGTTCGACTTCCGCGCAGATCCCTTGCCGTTCAATCATGTTCATCACCGCGGGCCGGCCACCGCACAGTACGACGCTGCGTCCGGCGTCGACTGCGGCGCGCACCACGTCGAGCAGCGAACGTGCCGCCGTGAAATCGATCTCCGGCATATCCGAAAGGTCGAGTACCAGCACCCGGTAGTCACCGAGAAGTGACAACTGCCTGGCCATGCCCTTGGCGGCACCGAAACTCATCGGACTGCCGAAATGAATCAGCAGGATCTGGCCCGCCGAATCACGCAGGATGCGCCTCTCCTGGCCCTGCAGCGGCGTACCCTCGTCGGCATCCCGATAGACGTTGATGCTCTGCAGCTGCAGGTCGGACATGCGTTTCATGAAGATCAGACCCGCAATGGCCATGCCCACGGCCACGGCCTTGATCAGGTCGACGAACACGGTCATCAACAGCACCACGAGCATCACGAACACACCCGTACCAGGGGTGCGGCGCACACGGCGCAGGAAGTCCCAGTCGATGATGTCGGTGCCGACCTTGATCAGGATGCCCGCGAGCACGGCATGCGGAATCGCGCTGGCCAGGCCACCCGCGCCAAGCACCACAGCGAGCAGCACCAGCGAATGCAGTGCCCCCGACAGCGGCGTGCGACCACCGGCCTTGACGTTGACCACGGTACGCATCGTCGCACCCGCACCCGGCAGGCCACCGAACATTCCGGCGACCACGTTGCCGATGCCCTGGCCGACGAGTTCACGGTCGGATTTGTGGTAGGTACGGGTCACGTTGTCGGCGACCAACGACGTCAGCAGGGAATCGATCGAGCCGAGCGCCGCGAGCGTCAGAGCGGAGACGAACATCTTCGACAGCAGCGCGGGTTCGATGGCCGGCAGGTGTAGCGCCGGCAGACCGCTCGGGATGTCGCCCAACACCGGCACGCTGTCCGCTGGCAGCAGCCACATGGCGGCCAGCGTGCCAACCAGCAGCGCGACGAGCGGCGATGGCAACCAGCGCCCCCACGATCGCGGCATCAGGTAGACGATCACCAGCGTCAACGCGCCAAGCGCCAGCGCCGCGAGGTTGCGCGACTCCCAGGCCGCGGGCACTGCGAGCGCGGATGCCGCGGGCCCCGGTTGCGACGCAAAGCCGAGCAGCGGTGGCAACTGCAGGAGAATGATGATCACGCCGATGCCGCTCATGAATCCGGAGATCACCGGCAGCGGCACGAGTTCGATGAACTTGCCGAAGCGCAAGGCGCCGAACAGGATCTGCAACGCGCCACCGGCCATCACCACCGTGAACGCGAGCGCGGCGCCGTGTGCAGGATCGTCGGGAAACATCGCCGTGTAGTCGGCGAGTATCGCCGCCATCACGACCGTCATCGGACCCGTCGGGCCGGATACCTGCGACGGCGTACCGCCGAACAGCGCGGCGAAGAAGCCGACGCAGACCGCGCCGTAGAGGCCGGCGATCGGGCCGGCGCCCGAGGAGACGCCGAAGGCCAGCGCCAGAGGCAACGCCACGACGGCCGCCGTGAGACCACCAAAGAGGTCGCCACGCAGGTGTTTTGGATCGAAACCGTTGATGATTGAGCGGATTTCCATAGTGATCTGTCTATAGCAGAATCACCCGCTGTCGCGCCAGTACCACGGCGCGATTCCGTCAAATCTTTCGCGACGGCCGCGCGCGGCCGCTAGAGCAGTGCCTCGATGATCGCCTCGACATCGGGATGGTCGAACTCACGACCACCGATCGCGCGGAAGCGGATCTGCCCATCCTTGTCGATGAGGAAGGTCGTCGGCAGGCCCTTGACGCCGTAATCCTCGGCAACCCGGCTCTCGCGGTCGAACAGGATCGGGAAGGTCGGGTCGACACTGAGTCGGCCCGTGAACTCGAACACCAGGTCCGGATCCTCCCACTGGTTGACAGCCACGACCACGAGACCCCGCTCGCGGTATTTGTCATACAAGCGCTGCATCGACGGCATCTCGCGTCGACACGGCGGACACCAGGTCGCCCAGAAGTTCAGCATCACGACGCGGCCACGGTAATCGCTGAGCGCGTGGTTTTCGCCATCGATGTCCGGCAAGGCGAAGTCCGCGGCCGCAAGCGGTGGTGCGACCTCGGTCAGCGCATGCCCCAGCGGTGGCGGCGCGGCGACGACAGCCGCCGACAGCAGCACCAGCAGCAGTGCTGCGATGACCTCACTCAGGCGCTGCGGCACATTCGAGACCGGCAAGAAGCTGTTCATGACGTTGTTCCCCGACATACCAAACGATCTTGAGCGCGAGCGTACTGCCGTGTGGCTCCGCCATGGTCGTGAATCCCTGGATCCAGTCACCGACTTCGAAGGTGGCATCGTCGGCGAGGATCGACCAGCTGAAACGTACCCCCATGCCATGCCATTCATCCAGCCACTCCGTCTTGGTCTTGATGGAATGCTCGCTGCCGTCGGCACGCCGATAGCGCCAGTCGGCGACACGGTAGGACAACGCCTGCGCACCGACATTGCGCACGATGGTGCCGAACACGCAGCGCGTGGCGACGGCTTCGATGACGCTGCCGGGCAGATTGCGGCGGGCGTAACTGGCGCGGATGAAATCCGGAGGCACCTGGACCAGTTCGATCGCGAGATCGCTGTCGCTGTACGACCAGCTCCTGAGTCCGGTATCCGGGTCGTGCGCCGTGGTCACGTCCGACGCCACCGACGGCGACGCGGACAGGGCCAACGACGACGCACAGATTGCGATCGCCCATGAAGGTGTCGAACGGAATACGGTATTCACAGTGGAGGCAGCATATACCGTCTGCCACTAGTCGAAAAACGCCAGCACGCGTTCGAGTTCGCGCGTACGCGCGAACGCAGGCATGGCGTCGAGGAAGACCTGGCCATAG
Organism: Gammaproteobacteria bacterium; assembly: GCA_020445205.1. GTDB lineage: Bacteria > Pseudomonadota > Gammaproteobacteria > Chromatiales > Chromatiaceae > Thiosocius. The sequence continues at coordinate 2,362 of JAGRHA010000220.1, read as the reverse complement.
CCCTTCTTCAACATGCGTGGGTCGCAGGTGACGAGCACGCCGCGGTCGCGCACATCGCGAATCAGGCGCCCTGCCCCCTGTTTCAGCGCGATCGCCGCCTGCGGCACCTGGAACGCCATGAACGGATTTCCGCCGCTTCGGCGGATCGCGTCGAGGCGTGCCTGCAGCACGGGGTCGCCGGGCGAGGCGAACGGCAGCTTGTCGATGACCACCAGCGACAGCGCATCGCCGCGCACGTCGACGCCTTCCCAGAAACTCGACGTGCCGAGCAGCACGGCATCGCCGTGCTCGACGAAGCGTTCGAGCAGCTCCGCCTTGGGTGCACTACCCTGCACCAGCAACGGGAACGTCACACGTTCGTCGAGCAGCTCGGCCGCACGTCGCAATGCGCGATGGCTGGTGAACAGCAGAAACGCGCGGCCGTGGCTCGCTTCGATGATCGGTACACACAGATCCACGACGGCATCGGTATAACCCGCATCGTTGGGCTGTGGCAGTCCGTGCGGCACGTACCACAGCGCCTGCTGCGGATAATCGAACGGACTTCCCCAGATCCGCGTCTCGGCGTCGTCGAGTCCGAGCTGCTGCTGAAAATGCGTAAAGCTGTCACCGACCGCCAGGGTCGCCGAGGTGAACACCCACGCCGCCGGGTGGCGCTGCATGTGCTGACGGAATACGTCGGCGATGTCGAGCGGCGTGCTGTTCAGGCGCACGCTCTGCGCATACGTTTCGAACCAGCGGATGTCTTCGTCTTCGGACGGTGGCTCGACCAGTGCGTCGAGCTGCCGTTGCAGCACGTCGCAGCGCGCCAGGCAGGCGTCGAGGCCCTTGCCGCGACCCTCGATCTCGCCCAGTGCGGCATGCAACTCACGCAAGCGATCGCGGCACTCGGCAAGCGCCTCCGGCACCCCGGCAGACTGCTCAACCTCACGCCACGCGCCGCGCCGCAGGGCCTGACCGAAGCTCAGTCGCAGATCGCGTGCGGCCTTGGCGAGCGCATCCGTGCGCTCCGTCAAACCGATCACATCACCGGCCTCGCGCAGATACTCGACCTGGGTGTCACGCCCGAGTTCGAGCAGCTGGCGGCTGCTGACCGTGGTGCCGAAGAAATTGCTCGCCACCTCGGGCAACTGGTGGGCTTCGTCGATGACATAGGCGTCGGCACTCGGCAGCAGTTCACCGAAGCCATCACCGCGCAGTGCAAAATCCGCGCACAGCAGATGATGATTGACGACCACCACGTCGGCCTCCTGCGCGCGCCGCCGGGCCTCGACCAGATGGCACTTGCTCCAGGCCGGGCAGTCCTGGCCCAGGCAGTTGTCGGTGGTTGAGGTGAGCAACGGCCAGATACTCGCGTCCTCGGGGATGTCCGCGAGTTCGTTGATATCGCCACTGCGCGTCTGCCCGGCCCAGTCGCGCGCCGCGAGCAACCAGCGCAGACGCTCGGGCGTGTGACCGCGAACGTCGAGCAGGGCGTTCTCCATACGGTGCACACACAAGTAGTTGGCGCGCCCCTTGAGCAAGGCGATGAGCACCGGACTTGCCATCGCCTCGCGCAGGCGCGGCAGATCACGCTGAAACAGCTGGTCCTGCAGGTTGCGCGTGCCGGTCGAGATCACCGTCTTGAGACCCGACAGCAAAGCAGGAACGAGGTAGGCGTAGGTCTTACCGGTACCCGTGCCAGCCTCGGCGAGCAGGTTGGTGCCCTGATCGAACGCCGCGGCGACGGCCTCGGCCATCTCCACCTGCTGGGTACGGAAGGCAAAGCCATCGACGGTGCGTGCCAGCAGGCCGTCGCGGCCGAGAACGTCGGCAATCTCCATCGACTCAGCCGCGTCCCCCGTCACCCTGCCGACCGCGCCAGCGGCCGGCGTTCCGACAGCGCAGCCGTGGGTGCCGCGAACTCGCACGGGCATGATGCAGAAGTGTCATCGAAATCACAGATCCCGCACTGACGGAGGCGGCATACACCGCCGCTCAGGCCTGGTTGTCCCAGACCCCGTCGCTGCGCCCGTTGACGCGGTCCCAGACGAGCTCACCGACGATCTTGAAGCGTGCGACGGACATCGCACCGCGTTTGGAGCGGTTGCTGCCCGACGGACCGGCGAACTCGGCAAGGTCGTCACGCAGTGCCTGGTAGATTTCATAGGGTTCGTAGTTCTCGTCCATGAGCACCAGCACCACGGCGTCCCATTCCTGGTTGAGCTTGAGCTGGCCAATGCGCTCGCCACCCTTGGTCTCGTCGAAAATGGTCCGACTCTTGATCTGCAGTCGCATACCGCTCTGCGGCTCCACCGCGTCCCAACCGAGATCGGGCGACGGTGCCGCTTCCAGTTGCAGCAGGCGGACGGCATCGTGCTCG
>JAGRHA010000219.1 GCA_020445205.1 Gammaproteobacteria bacterium | reverse complement strand
TTCGAGACCCTGCTCGGTCCACTCGCGGGCATGGTGCTCGAAGGGCTTCCCGATAACCTGTCACTGTTGCTGTGTGGTCGGCGCGCCGAGCCGTTGGTGGACCAGTTGCTGAGCGCCAACGCCGCCGATTTCGATGCCTTGCTGCTGCCGGGCAATCGGTGTGCCCTCACGGGTACCGACGATTGGGGGCGACTCAGCAATGCCCACGGCAAGCCCGCTGCGATCGCGGGGTACACGGTGTCGAATATCCTTTCGGCCTTGCACGCCGTGCTGCAGCGGCTCGCCGGAGGCGATGTCGAGATCCTGAATTTCTATCGCACGCTGGTGCGTCCCGAAGGCAATGTCATGGCACGCGATCAGATCGAACGCGTGTTCGAGTTCTATGCCGGTGACTGGCGTGGGCTCGGTGCCGTGGATGGCACGGGCTTGCGGTTGCGGCGCCCTTACGATCTGCTGAATGCCGACAGCCGGTTCCCCGACTACCGCCACGAGATGGATACGCAGCGCGGTCGCATGCCCGACGGTTGTGATTGCGCCGATGTCCTGCGCGGTCGCGTCAAACCGTCCCAATGTGCGCTGTTCGCCAAGGCCTGCACGCCGGCGACGCCGATCGGGCCCTGCATGGCGTCGGAAGACGGCACCTGTTACCTGCAACGGACGTTGCGGCCGGCGGCTTGAGCCGCGGCTCAAACGGGCAGAAGTGCATCACGGCGAGACGTTCGGCGACGCTTGTCGCTGAACGCGTGCAATGTCCGCTCAGTAGTAACGCGGCGGCTCGTAGGCGCGCTGCTCCTGGCCTTCGACCACGGGTTTGACGAACACTTCGACGCGACGGTTGAGTTGACGCCCCGCCTCTGTCGCATTGTCTTCGCGTGGCTCGGTTTCTCCCCGACCCTCGGTACGCAGGCGTTGACGCGGCACGCCGTAGCTGGCGAGGTAGTCACCGACGGCCATGGCACGTCGCTCCGACAGGCCCTGGTTGTAGCTCTCGCTGCCGATGCTGTCGGTGTGGCCGACGACGTGGACGACCGTGCGATCGTACTTGAGCAACAAGTTTGCCAGCTTGTCGAGCGACGGGCGGAATGCCGGCTTGATGTCCGACTTGCCGAAATCGAACGACACCTCGGAATCGACCGTGAGTTTGAGCGTGTCGTCACGCAGGCGTTCGATCTCCAGCTGATTGGCCTCGCGTTCACGTTGCATTGCGGCTTCGAAATCACGCTGCTGATTGTCCATGTAATGACCCACACCGGCACCGGCGAGCGCGCCGACGGCCGCACCGACCCAACGACCTGAATCGTCGTCGAGCTGGTGGCCGAGCACCGCGCCCGCGACCGCGCCGACGGCGGCCCCGATCTTGGCGCGTTCGTTGGGGTCGTTCTGTGTCGCACAGCCGGCGACGGCAATCGAAACGGCGCCGGCCAGTGCCAGATTGCGAATGCTGTTACTCATGGTCGTTGTATTCCTCTGTCATTAACCTCGAACGCGACGTGACCGTCGGCAGGATCGGCATTCGCAGATCCGGCCTCGGGAATCGCTACGTGTCGCGTCGCTTACGTCTGTCATTACAATATATGAAAACTTAACCTCAGCTGAATGCGGTGTCTGTGAAAACAGGCGCAGCAGCGACGATCGACCTCCGGTCTTGCGAGAACTGTCGCCGACGGCTGCACATCCGTGTCCGCGAATTGCCGAAGAAACCTGCCGTGATGAAGTGCTGCGTAATCTTTCTTGCCTGGGTCCTGATGAGTGGCGTGGCCGCCGCCACCGCGATCACTACGCCGGGTACGGGCGAGGATTCTGGGGCATCGGCGGTGGCCGATGTCGCGGCACAGGCGCAAGCGCGCTACCTGCAGGCGCGCCGCGCGTTCGATGAAGGGCGCCTGCAGGAGGCTTTGCAGGCGGCCGCCGATGCCGTAGGGATGGATATACGTGATCCGGCGGCAACGCTATTGCTCGGTCGCATCCATCTCGCGCTCGGCCATGCAGACGCGGCCGCGAGCGCACTCGCAGCAGCGCTGGAGCAAGGGGCGCCCGCGTCGCAGATTGCGCTGCCACTGGCACGCGCGCGTAACCTGTTGGGGCAGTTCGGAAGAAATATTACGGGTATCCGCCACGAAGACCTGCTTGCCGATACCAGCGGCGATCTCTGGGTCGAACAGGGACAGGCGCTGCTTGGCGTCGAAGAGCTCAGCGACGCTGCGGCATCGTTCGACAAAGCCATCGCCATCGACCCGGAGAGCTCGCGCGGACTGCTTGGGCTGGCAACGGTCCATATCGAGCAGGGTGAATGGGACGCCGCCGATGCGCTGTGCAAGCGCGTTTTGGCGTCGGCACCGGACAATGCGGATGCCTGGTACGTCATGGGACTGCTGCACGAGCGACGAGGCCAGCTCGCCGAGGCGGAGCAAGACTATCTCGGTGCAGTCGAACGCAATCCGGCGCATGCCAAAGCGGGGCTGGCGCGAGCACTGCTGGTGATGCATCGGCAGCGGCCGTCGGCAGCCATTCCGTTGCTCAAGGGTGTGGTGCAACGGCAGCCCTGGTCGCTTGAGGCGATCTACCAGCTCAGCGTGGCGCTGGCTGCCGCGCAACGAGATGCCGAAGCCCGGCAGGCTCTGCATCAGGCGGCGGACAAGGTCGCCGCATTCACGCCGCAGGATCTCGAGGGCAATCCGCGATTGTTGCTGATGTCGTCGCTGGTGCTGTCCGACCTGGGAAACCTGGACGCTGCGGCGGCGTACCTCGATCAATACGCCGGTCACCGTCCCGGTGACGTACAGGCGCGCAAGCACGCGGCCAAAATCGCCCATCTGCTCGGTCGGCGTGACGACGCGCTCAAGGCGTTGCACAAGCTGGCCGAAGAGCGTCCCGGCGACGCCCAGATACGCGTGATGCTCGGTGATCTGTACGCCGATGCCGGTGATTTCAATTCGGCCGAGAAGCACTACCGCGATGCGGTCGACATGACCGTGCCGAATGTGCGCCTGATCGGGCGCCTGGGCCTCGCCCAGTTCAGTCAGGGGCGTACCGATCTCGCGATCGCGACGATGCGTCGAATCGTCGATATGGAGCAGGGGCATACGGGTGGCGCGTCGATCTTTCTCGGCATCCTCTACCTCAAGGTCGGCGATCTGGAAGCGGCGCGTCGCATCGCCGACGATGTCGTGAGTCGGCAACCGGAAAACCTGCTGGCGATCAATTTGCAGGCCGTGGTTGCCGTGGCCGAGAAGCACTACGACGAGGGTCGCCATCTGTTCGAGTCGGTTATCGAGCGACGCCCCGACTATGACCCCGCACGCATCAACCTGATCAAGCTGGATATCGTCGAAGGGCGGTACGACGAAGCGCAGGCGGCCCTCGACGAACTGCTGTTGCGCGAACCGCGCAGCCCGTCGGTGTTGCGTACGCGCGCCGAGATGGAGATATCACGCAACGACTACGAGGCCGCAAGCCAGTTTCTGCAGCGTATCCTGGCGCACGCTCCTGACGCCGTTGCCGACGCTTTGCTGCTGTCGCAGATCTACGAACGCACGGGGGCGAGCGATCGCGCGCTGACACTGCTGACCGATCTCGAACGTCGCCTGCCTGAAGACGTTGCGGTGAAGCAGCGTCTGGCCGAACTCCACATCACGAGCGGTGACATCGACACCGCGCGTGCCCTGTTGACCGAGGCGGCCCGGCTCGCAGGGCAGCATGCCACGCAGCGCATCGCGGTCGCAGAGCTGCAGATACAGGCCAAAGCGTACGACGACGCCATGCAAGGTGCGCAGAGCGTGCTGCGTGAGTTCCCGGACGCCGTAGCGCCAAGGCTGCTCATGGCACGCGTGCACAGCCTGCAGCGCCGTTACAACCAAGCCGATGACATCGTTAATGGCGTGCTGCGTGAGCATCCCGAAGATGTACGCGCGCTGACGTTGCTCGCGGATATCCGCATTGCGCGCGGGCAGTACGATGATGCGCTGGACCTCTACCGGCACGCGATCGCGATCGAGGATACGTCGGACCTCGCGCTGAGCATTTACCGAACGCGCCTACGCAAGGGCGACGATGCCATTGCCCTGGTGGAGCTGGCGGCCTGGCGTGAATCACACGAACCCGAGCCGCGCGTGCTGGCGACACTCGGCGCACACTATGCGCGCCGCGGCGAGTTGCAGACCGCGGTGGAGCTGTACCGCGGCGCCATCGCACTCGATCCCTTCAACGTTTCGGCCCTCAACAACCTCGCTGTCGCCGTGATGGGCTTCGATGTCGAAGAGGCGCTGGATGCCGCGAACCGGGCCTACGCATTGGCACCGGACAACGCGGCGGTGCTGGACACGCTGGGCTGGATCGAAGTGCAGGTCGGCAATCTCGGCGCGGGTCTGGCGCGGTTGCGTGAAGCCCTGCAGCGTAACGAGCACGTCCCCGAGATCCACTATCACCTTGCCGTGGCGCTCGAGGAGAGTGGCAGCCGCGATGAGGCCCACAGCGCGCTGCGCCGCGCGCTGCGCACGGACGCGACGTTTGCCGGTCGAGCCGATGCTGAGCAGCGCCTGAGACGCTTCGAGAACATCCAGTGAGTCCGCCGGCACGAGTGTCCGAAAATTTAACGTTGTCAAATTTCTGGCGCACGAATGCAAGTTATAATTGCTCTTATATCATGGGCTTTAAGGAGTTGGTGCGTAACTTGCTTCCTACTTAATGTGAGGAAGATAAATCAATTAATACAAGGGCGCAGGATCATGTTTGCCAGAGGTTTTTTTTCCGCGGAACTTTTTGCCGCGACCACATTGCTGATGCTGTCTCCAGCAGCTTTTTCGTTCACTATCGATCCGGCTTCTACGGAGAATGAGACGTTCACTATCTCCTGGGAGCTCGCGGGTGAGGAGTCGCAACTCAGCCACGTGGCAGCCGGCTCCGCATCGTTCGAATTTCTCGGAATCCGCACGTCGGGGGGTAGCTCGCTGCTGCAATTCGGCCTGACGGTCGACAATCTCGCGATCAACACCGGTACCCAGGGCTTTACGGGCATGTCACTGGCGAAGATCGGTTTCACGACGGACATCGCACCACCGCAGATCGATCCGACGGCATCCGTCGCGCCGACGGGTAGCGGTACGCCGGAGCCGAACCTGGCCGGCACGCCGTCGGGTGATGCGGATCCGGACGACAACCTGATCGTGGCTTGTGTCCCCGAGCAGGACGCTCCCAACAACCCCGACGCGAACCGTTGCGTGGCATTGGTCCCCGTGACTGCCAATGGTGGCGAAGGTCTGGCGCCGGGCGAGTCGCAGACGTTCGAGTTTGAACTCGATCTCGGACAGATGTTACCGCCGGGAACCCAGGTGGATCTGAGCCAGCCTCAGGTCGAATTGAACCCCCTTACGCCGACGTTGCTGACCTCGGCGGGCGTGCGGGACGATACGAGAGCGTATCTTGCAGCAGTGCAGATCCCGGTACCCGGCAGCCTGTTGCTGCTGGCCGCCGGCGCTTTCGGTTTGCACCGTATCGCACGACGCGGCTGACCGCGGCGCCACGCGCCGCCGTTCCGGCAAGATCACCCGGCCCCGTCGTGGGGCCGGGTCACGTAATCCCGCTTACACTGTCCATGCCGGCGACGGTAGCGCCTGCTTTCGTCCGCTGACGCGCGGAGAGCAGGGTGTTCGCGCCATACGCGAACGCGTGCCGCCACGCCGATGCCCGCTGGGCGGATGCCGCACTGTTGGGCCGACTCGCCGTCAGGCCATGCCACGTTGTGCGTCATTCGTCCACGTTCACTGAACGACCCGTCTCGCACCCAGGCCGACTCCGAGGCGAGCGGGCGATGCCGGCGCGTGCGTCGTGTGGCCGGACGCTAGAGCAATACCATCGTTGCCAGACCGAGGAAGATGAAGAAGCCGAGGCTGTCGGTGATTCCCGTCACCAGTATCGCGCTGCCATAGGCCGGATCCTGTCCGAGACTGCGTAGCAGCGTCGGCGTCACAGCGCCCGCGAGCGCGGCGATCGTCAGCGTCAGCACCATCGCTGCGAACATGATCATGGCGAGGGGTGCGCTGGCATAGAACAGGAATGTCACCAGCCCGATCGCGCCTCCCCACACGACACCATTGACGAGACCGACCACGGCCTCCTTTATGAACAAGTGACGCAGCGTGCCGTCGCCGATGCGGTTGAGGGCATAGCCGCGAATGACCAGGGCGAGCGTCTGGTTACCGGTGTTGCCACCGACCGCGGCAACGATCGGCATCAGCGCCGCGAGCGCCACGACCTGGCTGATCACCAGTTCGAACTGGTTGATCACGCGTGATGCGATGAAGGCGGTAACCAGGTTGAGCGCGAGCCACAGACCGCGGTTGCGCGCCGAGCGCCATACCGGCGCGAACAGATCCTCTTCATCACGCAGACCGGCCTGGCTGAGCAGGTCGCTGCCGCCCAGGGCGTGAAAATGATCGACTACGGCTTCGACTTTGAGCAGCCCCAGCAGCTGACCGTGCTGGTTGACGACGGGCGCGGCGATCAGGTCGTAGCGTTCGAACGCACTGGCCGCGTCGGCAGCGGCATCGGCACTGTGGAATGCGACGGGGTCGGGTTGCATGTGGTCGGCGACGGCGGCGTCGCCTGCGCACGTCAGCAGGGTATCGAGGCGCAGGGTGCCGCACAGGACACGTTCGCGGTCGACCACGGGCAGCATGTCCACGCCGGGCGGCAGCCGCCCGCGCCGGCGCAACCAGCGCAGCACGACGTCGAGACTGACATCGGCGCGTACCGCCGCAACATCGAATTCCATGAGACTGCCTACCGATCCCGGAGGGAACGCCAGTGCGGCTTCGACACGGTGGCGGCGTGCCGGGTCGAGGCGTTCGAGTATGCCGGGCACGACGTCGTCGGGAAGATCGGAAACGAGATCGGCGATCTCGTCGCTGTCGAGATGGCCCGCGGCGTCCGCGACTGCATGATCGTCCATCCATGCCAGCAACCCGCTGCGCACCGTATCGTTGACCTCGAGCAGGACGGCGCCATTGTGTTGTGATGCAACCTGAGCCCATACCAGACGGCGCTCATCGAGCGGCAGGTTTTCGAGCACATAAGCGATATCTGCCGGGTGCAGGCGATTGATCTCGCGCCACAGGGCGCCGCGTTGCTGGCGCAGCAACAAGTCGTGTTGCAGTTGTTCGCGGGGGCCGGCGCTGCGTGTGACCAGGTCGCGCTCGACGGCCTGGGCATCGAGCACGTTGCGGATATGTGTGAGGGCGTGCGCGGGGTTGATGACGTACTGCGCGGGAGATGACATCGACGGAACTCGTGGCTGCCAGAGGGCGGTCACGAGTCTACCGGGCGCAGGCATGTTACGAAGCGGTTATTCGTGTTGGTGGGAGCTCGGATTGTCTGCGTCCGCCAAAGGGTAGGCATCGGCGACGTAGCCCGGGCCTTTCATGACGACGACGATCGCACAACCGATGGCGAGCGTGAAGGCGGCGGTCCACAGGGTCGCCAACAGCGCAACACTGAGGATCAGTACGTCGCTGGCGAGTCGATCCTGCACGGGGGATGCAGCCGTGTCCTGCAACGCCATGGTCACCGCCGCGCAACATGCCACCAGGGCACTGGCGGCGAGTGTCGCCGAAGGCAGACGCCGCAGTATCACCCTCTCGACACCCGCTGCCTCGCGCACACTGCCAGGGAGTCTGCGCAGCCATGCTACCTGCTGCCGTTGCGTCGCCTGTTTTCGCATGGATGAAGCCCTCGTGCCGTGACCGTCAGCTGTCGAACTTTGCGCGAGCCGGGTTGTCCGCGGTCGCGTGTCTCGGCTGTCACAATGCCGAGCATGCTAGCGCGTGCCGCCGGCGACGCGCAGTCGCGGTAACCAGGACATCGCCCGCCATCGTGCAGGGTTTTCAAGTCTCCCCTGCGGCGGTAGCCTTCCCACAGGCTTTTGAGCACGCGCGGCGGAGCCGGGGAGGGTGATGTGGCGCTGACGAGACGCAACATGCTTGGCGCGACGGTCGCATTGCTCGCGGCAGGCGCTGTCAGTCCGCTGTCGCGTGCTGCGCAACCGACGCCGCGGCAGACCGCGGGGCCGTTTTATCCCGACGATTATCCGTTGGACGACGACAATGACCTGGTTCACGTCAGCGGTCAGCCACGCATGGCGCACGGCGAAATCACCGATCTGCATGGTCGATTGCTGGATCGCAACGGCAAGCCCGTCGCCGGTGCGCGCATCGAGATCTGGCAGTGTGATGCCAACGGCCGCTACAGGCATTCACGCGATCCTGGCACGGCACCCATCGATGCCGGTTTTCAAGGCATCGGGCATGCACTCAGTGATGAGACCGGGCGGTATCGCTTCCTGACCATCAAACCCGTGCCTTACCCGGGACGCACGCCGCATATCCATGTCGCGGTGTACGGATTCGATCACGAACCCTTCGTGACGCAGTTGTACGTTGCCGGCGAGCCGCGCAACGATGGCGATTTCCTCTATCGTCGGATTCCCAGCGACCTGCGATCTCTGGTCACGGTGCCGTTCGATCGTGCTGCACATGGCGACCGGTTGCAGGCGCAATGGGACATCGTGCTTGGCGTCGCGCCAGCATGAGCCTGCACAGGGTCCGCCTGCCGGCGGTGTCGCGCGTTTCCCGGCGTGCCGGCGTGGCCTTACTCGTGCTCGCACTGTTGGCCACACTGGTGCCTGCGGTCGCGGAACAGAATGTCAGGCCGGGTATCAACGACAATTATCGCGACCCCGATGTCGCCGAGTGGCGTGGGGTGTTCGAACGTGACGGACGCGAGATATGGGACCGACGTGACGACATCGTGCGCGCCCTGGCGCTGAAACCGGGGATGCGTGTCGCAGATGTCGGTGCCGGTACAGGTTTCTTCAGCCTGATGTTCGCGCGCGAAGTCGGGCCACAAGGCAGGGTCTACGCCGTCGATATCGCACGTAATTTCGTCGACGCGATTGTCGAACGCGCGCGTGCCGAGGGCCTGGACAATGTCACCGGTACGGTCAATGACCAACAGGGTGCGCACCTGCCCGATGCTGCCGTCGACCTCGTGTTCGTCAGCGACACCTACCATCATTTCGAGTATCCGCGGGCGATGCTCGACAGCATCCACGCCGCACTCGCGCCGGGTGGCGAACTCGTGGTAATCGATTTCGAACGTGAGCCAGGC
>JAGRHA010000218.1 GCA_020445205.1 Gammaproteobacteria bacterium | reverse complement strand
TTCGCCGGCATCGCTGCGGGTGTGGACAAGATAGTCACCAACGTCGAGATCATCGACAATCAAACCGGGCAGGCAGTCAGCAAATTCGTTGTATCGTCGACAAACCCATCGGCGATCTGGACGGCCAAGGGCTTGATCCAACAGCACGCCGACAAGATCGCCAACTACCTGAAATCGGGCGCAACCTGATGCGTGAAATGCGTTCTGGGCATGCGCACGGTTTGACATATTGATCTTCGCCTCGAACCTCGCCGCGCGCTCACGGCGAGCGGTGGTTGGCGGGGATCCAACAGACGCCAACGTGCGAGTCGCAGGAGAGCGGACGCGTCGCGAGGGCAGGCAGTTTTCGGCAAGTGGCGGTACCCTTTCGGAGGCCTGTTGAAAAGCGTACTGCCCCCTTTTCCTGTGGCAAACAAAACCCCGCCGAAGCGGGGTTCCTGTGGCTCACCGACAAAGTCGCGATCAGTTGTTCTGGATCACGATGTTGGGGAACTTGGCCGCGTAGCTCTTGGCCTGGCGCGACAGCTTCGCCGCAGCCTTGCGCGCGATTTCGCGGTAGATCTGCGACGGCCGGGCCTCGGGTTCGGCGACCACGGTGGGCTTGCCCGAGTCGGTCTCTTCACGGATACGGGTCTCGAGCGGCAGTGCGCCGAGGAAGTTCACGCCGTACTGCTCGGCCATACGACGGCCGCCGCCCTCGCCGAAGATGTGTTCCTCGTGTCCGCACTTCGAACAGATATGGATCGACATGTTCTCGACGATACCGAGAATCGGCACCTCGACCTTTTCGAACATCTTGAAACCCTTGCGCGCGTCGAGCAGGGCGATGTCCTGCGGCGTGGTGACGATGATCGCGCCCGAGACCGGCACCTTCTGCGCCAGCGTGAGCTGGGTGTCGCCCGTACCCGGCGGCAGGTCGATGACGAGGTAGTCGAGCTCGTCCCAGTTGGTGTCGTTGAGCAGCTGCTCGAGCGCCTGCGTAACCATCGGGCCACGCCAGATCATCGGCGTCTCTTCGTCGATCAGGAAACCGATGGACATCGCCTGCAGGTGATAGCTCATCATGGGTTCGAGCGTGTTGCCGTCTTTCGATTCCGGCTTGCCCGAGATACCGAGCATACGTGGCTGCGACGGGCCATAGATATCTGCGTCGAGGATACCGACACGCGCACCTTCCGTCGACAGCGCCAGCGCGAGGTTGACCGCGGTGGTCGACTTACCGACGCCGCCCTTGCCCGAGGCAACGGCGATGATGTTCTTGACGTTGTCGATCGGCTTCAGCGATTTCTGCACCGAATGCGCGACGATCTTGGTGTCCATACCCACATCGCAGCTCGACACGCCGTCGATGCCCTCTACCGCGGCCTTGACCGCGGCGGCGATGTCGCCTTCGACACCCTTGGCGGGGAAACCGAGGAGAACGTCGACGCTGACCTTGTCGCCGTCGATGCGGATGTCTTTGATCGATTTGGCGGTAACCAGATCGGTTTCGAGATGTGGCTCGATGTAGCCCTTGATGGCCGCTTCGACCTGTTCTCTGCTGATGTCTGCCATGCTCTTTACCTGCGTAACATTAGCCGTTGTCCGCCCGTTGCCCGGCGCCGTTGACGGCCCGTCTCGCCTGGGCGGAACTCCGAAAGACGGGCGATTCTACACGAAAGTGATGGCTAAAACCTAAGCGTTTTAGTCGGGATTAGAGATTGGACTAGCCAGCGACGGAATCAACCCGTGTTTTGTCCTGAAATGCGTCCGCACCGGGACGGCCCGGCGACGGCATCATGCCCACGTTCACCGCTGCGCGTTACATGACATAATTTGCGGCCACGACGCAGCACCCGGACCCGCACACCCCATGTCTGACGCCCGCAAGATCCTGATCACCAGCGCCCTGCCCTATGCCAACGGCTCGATCCACCTGGGTCACCTGGTCGAATACATCCAGACCGATATCTGGAGCCGCTTCCAGAAGATGCGCGGGCACGAATGCTATTACGTGTGCGCCGACGACGCCCATGGCACCCCTATCATGTTGCGCGCGCGCGCCGAGGGTATCGAGCCCGAGGCGCTCATTGCACGCGTGTGGCAGGAGCACACCGAAGATTTCGCCGGCTTTGCCATCGGCTTCGACAACTATCATTCGACGCACTCGGAAGAGAACCGCATCTGCGCCACGACCATCTACGAGCGCAACCGCGACGCCGGTCATATCGCGCGCCGCACGATCTCGCAGGCCTACGATCCCGAGGCGCAGATGTTCCTGCCCGATCGCTTCATCAAGGGCATTTGTCCCAAGTGCGGCGCACTCGACCAGTACGGCGACAACTGCGAGGTGTGCGGCGCCACCTACGCGCCGACCGACCTGATCAACCCGGTGTCGGCGGTGTCCGGCGCGACCCCGGTGGAGAAGGACTCGGAGCACCTGTTCTTCAAGCTCGGTGATTTCGAGCAAGTGCTCAAGGACTGGCACGCCGCCGGTCATGTTCAGGCCGAGGTCGCCAACAAGCTCAACGAATGGTTCGAGGCCGGGCTCAACGACTGGGACATCTCGCGTGACGCACCCTACTTCGGCTTCGAGATTCCCGACGCGCCGGGCAAGTACTTCTATGTCTGGCTGGATGCGCCGATCGGCTACATGGCCAGCTTCCGCAATTTTTGTGACAAGACCGGTATTGATTTCGACACGTTCTGGAACGCCGACTCGACCGCCGAGCTGTACCATTTCATTGGCAAGGACATCATCTATTTCCATGCGCTGTTCTGGCCGGCGATGCTGCATGGTGCGGGTTTCCGCAAACCGAGCGGTGTCTACGCACACGGTTTCCTCACGGTCGACGGCGCCAAGATGTCGAAGTCGCGTGGCACCTTCATCAAGGCGCGCACCTACCTCAAGCATCTCGATCCCGAGTACCTGCGTTATTACTTCGCCGCCAAGCTGAGTTCGCGTGTCGACGACATCGATCTGAACCTCGACGACTTCGCGGCCCGCGTCAACGCCGATCTCGTCGGCAAGGTCGTGAACATCGCCAGCCGTTGTGCCGGTTTCATCAGCAAGCGCTTCGACGGCCGCCTCAGTGATGCGCTCGATCAACCCGAGCTGCTCAACACCTTCGTCAGTGCGGGTGCGGAGATCGCCAGTCTGTACGAGAAGCGTGAGTTCGGCCGCGCGGTGCGTGAGATCATGGCGCTGGCAGACCTCGCCAACCAGTACATCGACGACAAAGCGCCGTGGGTGGTTGCCAAACAGGAAGGGCGCGACGCCGAGCTGCATGCGATCTGCTCGATGGGCATCAACCTGTTTCGTGTGCTCATCGGCTACCTGAAACCCGTGCTGCCGGTCATGGCCGAGAAGGCCGAGGCCTTCCTCAACGTCGCGCCCATGACCTGGGACAGCCAGGCGGAGCCCCTACTCGACCATGCCATCGACAAGTTCAAACCGCTCATGACACGGGTCGAGAAAGACAAGATCACAGCCATGGTCGAGGACTCGAAGGAAGACCTCGCGAGCGAGGTGAAATCGGGCGGTGGCGGCAAACCCGTCGCTGGTTCGCCGCTGGCCACAGACCCGATTGCGGCCACGATCGACTATGCCGACTTCGCCAAGGTCGACCTGCGCGTGGTACGTATCGCCAAGGCCGAGCACGTCGAAGGCGCCGACAAGCTGTTGCGCCTGACGCTCGATCTCGGCGGCGAGACGCGCAACGTATTCGCGGGCATCAAGTCGGCTTACGCACCGCAGGATCTCGAAGGCAAACTGACGGTCATGGTCGCCAATCTCGCCCCACGGACAATGAAGTTCGGTGTATCCGAGGGCATGGTGCTCGCCGCAGGACCCGGCGGTAAAGACCTGTTCGTCCTCAACCCGGACGACGGTGCACAACCCGGCATGAAGGTGAAATGACGCGCCGGATTCGACGCGTTGCAGGTGAGTTCGGTCAGCGCGCGGCGACCGCCGACGCTCATTTGAGCTGATTGTTGGCGATCGACAGTTTCGCCGCGGCTTCGGCACGTCGGCCCTTCGAGTAGACGGGCCGGCCTTCGACGTCCGGCATCGCCAGCACCTTTTGCAGGTACGGCTTGGCGGCAGCCGGATCGCCCTGATCGAGCAGGAAGTCGCCCATGAAATAGTTCGCGTCCATGTCGTCGGGTGCAGTCTGCAGCGCCTTTGCCAGGTACTCACGCGCCTTGTCGTCGTCGCCGAACCCGATCAGTCCGCCCGGCACCATGTAGTAGAAACTGCCCAAGGTGGTGTACACCGACCCATTGAGCACCGTGGGATCCATCTTTTCGGCTTCGAGCAGCAGGGTACGACCCTGTTCCATTTGCGGCATGGCCTTGAACAGTGCCGACAAGCCACCCATCGAGCCCGCCAACCCGGCACGGATGATGGCCTCCCAGACTCTGGGTTCAGCGCGCTGCGGATAGCCTGCCGTAAGGTGCTGCGCTTTCTCCAGCAGCGCTTCGAACGCTGCCTGCTTGTCGGCTTCGGCCAGCTGATAGTTCGCGGTGGCCCATTCACTCTGCAACGACGCGATCTGCCGCATGACGGCATCTTCGGCCGCGAGCGCGTGGCCGCCCACGAAGATCGACAAGCAACACGCCGTGACCAGCACCCGATGTTTCATTTCTGTCTCCCGGCGTCGGCACGGCTCCGCGATTGCGTTGCTCGCGTGCACGACGAAGGCCAGGTTGCCGCCACTCGCTTAAGGTTTACTTAAGGTGGCTGCACATCCGCACCCCGCCCCGTGCGTGGTGCACGCCGACACCCGGCATGTCGCAGCTACAAGCCATGCGAAGACGCGCGACGGCATCTGGCTCAGCACAGTGGGGGCGTGGCGTCGCCAGCCAGCGCCGCCTCGATACATCGAAACGACGAGGCTGTCACGTCCGCACGTGGCACGTTCATGTTGGGGAAACGGAGCCTGAATCGATCGACGCCACAGCTGCTGCGTCACGAAAGTGGCTTGCACACGTCGGCCGTCGGGCGGCTCCGTGCACGGAACACGCCGCAGGTATGCAACGCCAGATCAGGCACGCGCGCTGCCAGACACACCTCTGCGACGCACGGCATGCCCGCCGTGTCAGCATACCCATTCGAACACCGCCTGCCGTCCGTGATGAACCTGGGCTACGAGAGGAGATGCGTACGGACACGCACGCTGGTGGGCTACATGCCAGTCAACCGGGCAGCCAGCGCGCGAGCGTCGCGTACAGGTCCGCGGAATCCACCGGTTTGGCGAGAAAGCCATTCATCCCCACCTGCTCACAGCGCTGACGGTCGTCGTCGAATGCATTGGCGGTCATCGCGATGATCGGCATCCGCAGTCCCAGCGCGCGAATGCGACTCGTCGCCTCGAGGCCGTCCATCACGGGCATCTGCATGTCCATGAGCACGAGGTCGTAGTCGCCGCCCTTGACCTTGTCGACCGCCACCTGTCCGTTATCGGCAATGTCGACCGCGACGTCGATCTGCTCGAGTTGCTCCTGCGCCACCAGCTGATTGACGGCATTGTCCTCGACCACGAGTACGCGACTGCCCGCCCTCACCTTGCAGGGCACCGCCGCCACGTCATCGACAGCCTGCGCTGTGTCGAGTTGCAGCTCGACATCCAACCAGAAGGTGCTGCCCTGACCCGGTTCACTCCGAACGCCGACGTCGCCGCCCATGAGATGCGCGAGACGCTTGCTGATCGCAAGACCAAGGCCGGTGCCACCGTACTGGCGAGTCGTCGAAGCATTCGCTTGCGCGAAACTCTGGAACAAGCGTGGCTGTACCTCCGCGCCGATACCAATGCCAGTGTCCTCCACTTCGAACTGCACGTGGACCCTGTCACTGTCTGCTTCGAGCAGGCGCGCCCGCAGCGTCACACGCCCATGCTCGGTGAACTTGAGTGCATTGCTGGTGAAGTTGACCAGCACCTGCGCCAGCCGCAGCGGATCGCCGAGCAGGTGGAGTTCGAGAAGTTGCGGATCCACTTCCTCGACGAACGCCAGACGTTTGGACTGCAAGCGTGGGTACATCGTGCTGCGTACCTTGTCGAGCACGCCCCGCACGGTAAGGGGGATGGTTTCGAGCGTCATCTGCCCGGCTTCGATCTTCGAGAAATCGAGGATATCGTTGATGATCCCGAGCAGGTGCTGGGCCGCATCATTGATCCTGTCGAGCTTGCCGAGCTGACGACTGTCGCTGATGTCGGCCTGCAATAGATGCGTCAGGCCGATGATAGCGTTCATCGGCGTGCGGATCTCGTGGCTCATGTTGGCGAGGAAGATGCTCTTGGCACGATTGGCATTCTCGGCACTTTCCTTGGCAGCGAGCACCGCTGATTCGGCCGCCTTGCGCTCGCTGATGTCCTCCACCGTCCCTGCCACCTTGATGGCCTTGCCGCCCGCATCGAGCGTTACGAGTCCACGACTGTGGATGTGGCAGATCGTGTCATCTGGCCGAACCACACGGTATTCGCAGTCGTACTGGCCACCGGTCTGCAAGGCCGACGCCAGCGCCGTGCTGACGCCGGCCGCATCGTCGGCATAGACGCTGCGCATGAGCAATTCATAGCTCGGGGTCACCGAACGCGGCTCCAGTCCCCAGAGCCTGTAGTGCTCATCTGACCATGTCAGTTCGTCGCTGCGGCAGTCCCACTCGTAACTGCCGACTTTGGCGATCTGCTGCGCCGCATTGAGGCGCGCCTCGCTTTCGGCGATCTCCAATTCGGCGAAGAGTTTCTGCTGCCGGCTCCTGACTCGCCAAGCGGTCAGCAAAAACAGTACGAGCCCCGCAGAGAGGAACGTGGCGAACGTTCGCACCCACCCCTGGCGCACGCCAGCAAGAAAATCCGCCACCTGGACCGTGTACAGGTGCAGCATGGGGTGGATGGTACGGCTGGCGATGAGTACGGGTTGTCCTGAGCCGTTGAGTTCGCGTACGGACTCGATGGGCCACTCGGACCACGGGCCGATGGTCAGGGGCGCAAGTTCGGTGCGCTTGTAGCGCGCGCTAAGCTTTTGCGCCGGCAGACGTTCGACCCCGTGTCCCGGCATCGCACGCAGTTCCAGCGAGTCGTCGTAGGCCAGAACGGTGACACCGTATTCGTCGGTCAGAAATGCATTCGTGGTCGAGATCCAGGGCGCGAGGTCGGCAACATCGATCTTGACCACGGCCACGCCAAGCACGCGGCCCTCGTTCTTGATCACCGAACTGAAGAAGAGTCCCGGGACGTTGGACACCTTGCCGACGGCAAACTGGTAACCCGTGCCGTTCTCCAGCGCCTGTCGAAAATAGTCGCGTGTGGCGTAGTCGGTGCCGACGAAGCTGCGCTTGTGAAACGCGTTGCTCGAAACCACACACTTGCCCGATGCGTCGAGCACGTAGACGACGCTGGCCTTGAGGTAACCGGCCAGCCGGGCCAGATAATCGTCGATGTGCGCGAGGCGGTCATCTTCTTCCCAGCGCTGCTTGCGCTGCTCCGCCGACGGCAGCGCCGCGGTGACGGTGACCAAAGGTAGGGAAAGCACCTCGACGACGTCGCGCTCCCTGCCCAGGGCCTGAGGCACATGGCGCATGTGGCTCAGGTACGACTCGATATTCTGGGCGAGATAGGAGGCCTTGTTTTCGAGCTCGGCCTGTCGGCTCTCGACCATGGCATTCAGTTCGGCCTGATTGAGCCGCGTGGCAATGAGCCATGAGGCCCCCAGCCAGAACAGGGAACCCGCGACCAGCAGGAACAGCTGCGAAATCGCGATCTTGCGCATGCCGAGTACGAACCAGGAAACGGTGTGTAGGAGATAGCGGCAGCGCTGCGCAGAACTTCTCCCAGTGAGGCTGTACCCTCCGACGTTTGCCGGCAGCGTGTACCACAGCGCCGGTCGGGCCGCCGCGACCACGATCATGACGCACGGCACAATGGCCAGCGGTGTACGGGGGCACCCTCGCCCAGCACGGAAACGCCGACCGCTGCCGCGACACCAACAGTGAGGCCGACGCCAAGACACCGGGCGGGTCGCGCTCGCGCGCGGCCCGCACCAGCCGCGTCAGCGCAGGACGACGCGGGCGTTGATCGGCTGCAACGGCCGGTTGTTGGGATGATGCATGACACTGGCGAAGCGGGCGATCTGTGCGCGTGACGCCGTCATCTCGTCCTTGAGCACGAGCCAGATCACACCCTCGCTGCACGGCGGCGTGGTCAGCGAGCCGGTGAAACGGTAGTAGTCGCGCGACACCGGCATCATGGCATCGACCGCGACAGCGGGTTGTAGTGCGTGCCGTTCTCCGGCCTGTTCGGGCATGGTGTTCCACAACGCCGTCAACGTGGCGTTCTCGGGACCTTCGTCGAACATCACAGCGACCACGGCGAGATTGCCGTCGGCGTCCGCGTGCACGAAATGCGCCTCGAGCGCGCACGGTTTGCCGTCGATCGCATTTTCACTCGGCGAGTGAAAGTGCACCTGTTTCAGCGCGAAGCGCCGTCCATCGACCTCGAGCGTGCTGCCCGGCGCGAAATTGGCCTGCACCGTGTGGCCGTTGTTGAGGATCTCGGTGGCCAGCGTCGCATAGTCGAATCCGAGCGCCGGCAGCTCGGCATCGATCGCCGCCGTGAGATCGATCGGCGACTGGTTCTTGCCGACGGCGCACGTCTGGTACGCCGGATCGAGTTCGCCCCAGTGCTCGGGGCCGTCATGGCCGACATAACCCCAATGGGTCGCCGGTCCACCCGCGCACGCGATGTTCGCAGCGACCAGGCTCGCTGCCAGGGCCGTAAGGGAAAGCTTGTTCATGGTGACATCCTGTGGGTACAACGGTTCGTCTGCATGCCGGCCAGGTGCCGAGACCGGTCGACGAACACTTCCGAAAGAGGCATGGCCGGCATACGACCGGCCGGGCATCTCATTCTACGGCGCCCCAGTGCTATCGAACATCGACCACGGGTAAAACTCTTCGACGCGACAGCGTATGTCCGGCGAAGGGCGGTCGCAGGCGACGCCCATCGCTGCCCGCATCAATCGACGAGGTAGTACTCGACGGTCGATACCACGCGCACCTTCTTGATATGTGGCGTGTTGCTGTCGCGATCCTGTATCGAGAACTGTCCCTGGTTCGCCGTACGGATCTTGCCGAGCCGGCTGTCGGAGTCCTCGGCAAAGCGTGCGGCCACCTCACGGGCATTACGCGTCGCCTCTTCGATCATCGCCGGTTTGATATCGTTGAGCGCGGTATAAAGATACTCGGTGCGGACACCGTAGTCCTGGCCGACCAGCGCGATCCCCTGCTTGCCCAGATCGGTCAGACGTCGGGTGGCATCCCGCACGCGATCGACATCGCGCGTATACACGGTGACCGTCACGTTGCCGGCGTATCGCAGGTCCTGGGCCGCAGGGTTGCCGTAACCCTGTGCCCGACGATCGATGATCGCCGGTGCCGAGGGCGTGATGTCCTGCGCGGTAAAACCGGCTTCCTGCAGAAACGCTGCGACCGACGCGACCTGCTTTTCCAGTGTCTCATACAGCGACTGCAAGTCATCGTTGGCGGCGCTGAAGCGGATCGGCCACACCGCGGTATCGGCAGCGACCTCGCGCTCGGCCAGCCCCTTGACCGATACCACGCGTTCGGTGGCCTTGAAACGCAGCAGACCATCGGCGATCTGGTAGCCGAGCAGCGCCAGGCCGATGGCCAGCAGCCCTCCGAGCAGTGCAGCCGCGGTGACGCTACGCGTCGTGTGTTCCGTCATGGTTCTCACTCCCCTCTCATGCGGCCGACAAGCGCCACACACGTCACATCCCGGCACCGAGGTCGAGGTGCCGGGCATGGCGATGCGGTGGCGGCTTGTCCCATTTCAGAAACTGCACCTCGCGAATCGTGCGCGGTGAACGGTCGAGTAACATGACGGCACGCAAGCCGTCACAGAAATAGGGATCATCGGTCAGATTGCGGTCAGGTGTCGACGGCGTCGATGCCGGAATACCGCTGACATAGCCGACCTTGACCAGACCCTGCGAGAACAGCAGGTCCTGGACCAGGCCGTTGCGCGCCTCGTCGACATCCGGATCGATGACGTGGGTTACGAGGAACGGTGACTTGGTCGTGAACTTGACGCCGATGTCACGACTGATCTGACCCAGCCACACCGCTTTGCCTTGGAATCGCAGCGGCGTCAACCACAAGCGCAGGTGATTGCGTTGGTGGATGGTGCCGCGTGCCTTCTGGAAGGCGATGTCGTGCGGCCGGCCGAAGGCGTACAACGGACTCACGGGTGAATAGATGTAGCGCTGACCGAACAGAAACGAGCCGATCGTGTGTTGGATCGATCCGAGGTAGGTCTTTTCCGCGGCATGCCAGCCGCGACGCACGAACGCCGGAAACAGATCCTCCGCGTTACCGACGAGGACCAGGTTCAGCGGGTCGCCATTCTCATTGCCGTCCTTGTTGTGGGTGCAACAGGGATAGGCGGCGAGGCGCTCGCGCAGCGTGTCTTCGTCGACCGGCTCGACCGCTTGATCCAGCATGTGCTGCTGCACGTCGAACAGCGTCGACGCATTCACACCGTTGACGGGCAGGAAGAACGCGAACTCGGCCAGTCGCTCGGCAGACAATAACTGGATGTCGACCTGTTTGGCATCGAGATCCATGCTGACAAATACAAAACCGCTTACCCGGGTGCCGGGGTCAACGGGATTGCGGAAGGCGGCGCTGCGCAAACGCTTCATCAACGCCTGGATATCCTGGTCGACCGCCGTCGGGGCCAGCGCATAGGCGACCTCGTCGGGTGCAAAGTAGTTGGGATCCAGTGACGGCGTCAGCAGCCAGTAGCTGTGCTGGTCACGATTCTCGACCGAGATCCACACCGCCTGCACCCAGCGGCTGGCGAGGTCGACACCCAGCGCCTGCTTCGCCTCGTCGTTGCTCAGCACGGCAACGCTGACACGCAGATGCTCGTCCTCCTGGGTGCGCGCGTTGGCGCTGAAATCGTGGTGAACGACAGGCGCGTCGAGCAGCTCGGGCGAGACGCTCGCGCAGCCCGTGGCCATTGCCAGCAGCACCAGCACGCACAGTGCCGCCAGGCTCTTACGTCGGCCGCACCCTGCCGCTGCCCTACACGTCCGGTCAATGCGCATGTACCGATTCCTCCCCCACCACGGCACGTCTTGCGTGAGCCAGATCCTGTTCGACGAACCGTACCAGCGTCGCCCACAGGCGATCGAGCGGAAAGTCTTCACGCCCGCCCATGAATGCCGCGAGAACGGGAGCCGTGCCGTCGACGGGCAAAGCCACGCTCCAGTGATCGGCATCCACGTAAGCGAGCAGGTGACTGCCCGGAATCATCTGGTCCTGCGGCAACAACGCACCGTCGTTGCGCGCATCGACCTGGCTCAGGCGCCGGTGCCCACCGCTCAGCAGCGCCGACACATTGTCCGGCCGCGGAAACGTGACCACCGAGTAGTAGCGTGGCGCAGTCGGCAGCGGGTGATGCGCCAGCCAGCGCTGGCGAATGTGCGGCCTGAGGCTTTCCAGCGCGCCGCTGTCCTGCGCGTCGCAGTGCCCGCCGGGCAGCGCGCGCAGCATCGCCACCTCGTCGGCGCTGGTCTCATCGGCCAGCACGGATCCGCCGATCGCCCCGGCCACGCTCACGACCGCAGCAACGCGTGCGCTGAGACCCGCATCTTCGACCAGTGCCTCGAGGATGTCGACGACGCCCTTGGAGTATCCGATCAGCAACAATGGTCGCGGATCCGCACGCCCGTCGGC
>JAGRHA010000004.1 GCA_020445205.1 Gammaproteobacteria bacterium | reverse complement strand
GTGATGGCACGATTGATTGCCGCTTTCCAGTCCTCGCCGAAGGCAATGCTTCTTACATCCATGAACACGTCGACGCCGGCGCAGCGTAACAGCGCGACGAGCGGGGATATTACTTCGCTGTCTTGCCGGGAATAGGAGACGAACACGTCCATGACGTCATCCGCTTGCGTGCTGTCGGCACATCGTGGTGGATGCGTACCTTGATGATGCTGGCCTCGTGCGTGGGTGGACGGGAAACGGCACCGTGTTATCGTGCAACGGCTGTGGCGGCGCTTGCCAACGCCGTGATGCCATCCCAGTCGCCCTGCTGCATGAGCTGAGTGGGCGCCACCCACGATCCGCCAACGCAAACGACGTTGGGCAGGGCGAGGAAGTCACGGAAGTTGTCTGCACTCACGCCACCCGTTGGACAGAACTTGAGTTCGGCGAAAGGGCTCGCCAGTGCTTTGAGCATGCCGATGCCGCCGGCCTGTTGTGCAGGAAACAATTTGAGGTATTCGAAGCCGGCGTCGCGTGCCGCCATTGCTTCGCTTGGGGTGAACACGCCAGGCAGGAAGGGAATCTCACATTGCCCACTGGCATTGAGCAGGTCGCGTGTGAGCCCCGGGCTGACGGCGAACTGTGCGCCGGCCTGCACGCATTGCACCAGTTGTTCCGGCCGCGTGAGTGTGCCGACGCCAACGATGGCATCGGGCACATGCTTGGCGATCGCCGCCACCGCATCGAGTGCGACCGGCGTGCGCAGCGTGACTTCGAGCACGCGAATACCCCCGGACACGAGTGCTTGCGCGAGCGGAACGGCGTATTCCAATTGCTCGATGACGATCACGGGCAGGACGGGAGTCTGAGTAACGATGTCTTCGATGTTCATGCAGCTGACCTGAACGGGTGTCCTGTGTTCGGACACGGTTGGACGGCGGAAAGCGGTCGCGCACGTGCGTTTGGCCAGATGTTCGGCCTCGGCGCGTCGCGCGACGCATGCGTCGATCATAAGACTTTCGCGGCGCTGAGTGGCAAGTCGTCACTCACGTGATGTAGGGAGCAGTGACGCGCAGCAGCGCACGCTCGACGGCCTCGAACGGCGCAGTCTGGTGCGGGCGCCGGGAGCCTACTTGGCGAAATCTCCAGATGGCGACTGCGTTCGCGCTGCACGCGCACCATACTGGACCATGCGGTGGTGCGGGCCGTCGGATCCATGCATCGGCTAGGTGGGTTGCCTGTTCCGTCGACGGATAGCACACGCGGCGCTGGCCGTGGAAGGGCATCACCGGCGCCGCAAGCCCGCCGTCGACCTCGATGTCCGTGGAATGTACGCTGCGTCGGCGGTGAGGGTGCAGCGCGTATGGCGAACGCACGATCTGTGTGTTGGCGCAAAGCACGTGACGTGTGCGCGGGGCGGCGCGGTGGACAAGACACGGGTGTTTGCCGACAATCCGGGCCATTACACGCCACGGTGTCGAGGCCTCGACGTCAGCGCCGGTTGCGGGATGACCGGTGGATTGCCAACACGCGACCCAGGGATCACCGGCAGCGATGCACTTGGCAGTCAACCAACATGCTGTTTAATTCGTACGAGTTCATATTCCTGTTTCTGCCGCTGACGCTGGTCGTGTACTTCTGGGTCGCGCGCGCAGGTCACGAGGCGGCCATCATCTGGCTGGTCGCGGCATCGCTGTTTTTCTACGGCTGGTGGAATCCGATCTATCTCGTGCTGATCGTCGGCTCGATGCTGGGCAATTTCTGGGTCGGTGGTTTGCTCAGCAAAGCGCACAGTGGCGGTCGCGCACGCACGGGCCGTGTGTTGCTCGCCTTGGGTGTGGTCGCCAATCTCGCATTGCTGGGTTACTTCAAATACGCGAACTTCGCGGTCGATAGCATCAATGCCGTCGCCGACACCGACTACCATCTCGCAACGATCGTGCTACCGCTCGCGATCTCGTTCTTCACCTTTCAGCAGATCGCTTACCTCGTCGATGCGTACAACGGCATCACCAAGGAATACCGTTTCAGTCACTATGCGCTGTTCGTGACCTTCTTCCCTCAGCTCATAGCCGGTCCGATCGTGCATCACAAGGACATGCTGCCGCAGTTCATGCGCGACACGACTTTGCGCCCACACCTCGACAACATCGTTGTCGGGCTTAGCATCTTCGCGATCGGCCTGTTCAAGAAGACTGTGCTCGCCGACGGTGTGGCGCAGTATGGGACACCGGTGTTCGATGCCGCCGCGGCCGGTGAGACGCTGACGTTCTTCCATGCCTGGGGGGGCGCACTCGCATACACTTTCCAGCTGTACTTCGATTTCTCCGGTTATTCCGACATGGCCGTCGGAGCCGCGCGCCTGTTCGGCATCAAGCTGCCGATCAACTTCCATTCGCCGTACAAGGCCACCAACATCGTCGAGTTCTGGCGCCGCTGGCATATCACCCTGTCGACCTTCCTGCGCGATTATCTGTACATCGCGCTGGGCGGCAACCGTAACGGCCGCATCATGCGCTACCGCAATCTGATGTTGACCATGTTGCTGGGCGGCCTTTGGCATGGCGCTGGTTGGACCTTCGTCGTTTGGGGCGGACTGCACGGTCTTTACCTGTCACTCAATCACGCGTGGTCGCACCTGGTGCGGCGGCTGTTCCCGACGCCGCTCCTGCCGCGCGCCGTGAGCAAGGCACTGGCCTGGGGTGTGACCTTTGTCGCCGTGGTCGTCGGCTGGGTGTTCTTCCGCGCCACGAGCTTCGATGCCGCCGCCGAGATGTTGTACGGAATGGCCGGCATCAACGGTATCGCCTTGCCCAACGCGATCGCGGTGCGCCTCGGTGCAGGTTGGCAATGGCTGGCCGATCTCGGTGTGACCACCTATCTTGGTGGTGGCAGTCAGTTCCTGTATACCTGGATGTGGATCCTGGCACTGTTCCCGGTGGCACTGGCCATGCCCAACACGCAGCAGGTGATGCGCAGCGTCGAACCGGCCATCAACCTGCACACGATGAAACATGATCACGCGCTGCGTCCTTTGTCCGGTTTGTTCGACAGGATCTGTTGGCAGCCCACGCGTACCTGGGCGTGGATTGTCGGCTTGGCTGCGGCACTCGGTGTATTGGCGATGACGCGCATCTCCGAGTTCCTGTACTTCCAGTTCTGAACCGTGCAACAGCCTTTCTCCTCAAAACGCTTTCTCCGCCTGCTGGCGTTCGCCTTCGCCGTGATCTGCGGCGCGACGGCGCTGGTGAACTATGCCGTCGACCCGTACGGCATGTTCGCGACACCGCGCGTGGCCGGCTTCAATGCACGTAAACCCGCGGCCGGTGAGCGGGTGCGTGTCGCCAAGCCCTACCTCGTCTCGGCGGCCGTGGCACACACGGTCATCGCGGGCAATTCGCGCGTCGAGATGGGCATCGATCCACAGAGCGCCTGTTGGCGGGATAACGATCGCCCCGTGTTCAACATGGGCATCCCGGGGGTGTCGTTCGAATCGCAGACCGAGTATGCACGCCATGCACTGCTCGAGACCGGTGCGCGACAGGTGCTGTTCGGTGTCGATCTGCTGGATTTTCTCGTCGATACCACGCGCGCGACACCCGCTGCCGATGCCGAGATCAGCGACGCCGAGTTACGACTGAACCTGGCCGCCGCGCGGGCGAGCGCGCTGCGCGTGTTTGCACTGCGCACCGAGGACCGCCTCAAGGGCCTGTTTTCGCTCGAGGCGCTCGGCGATTCCCTGTACACGCTGTCGCAGCAGGGCGATGCCAACGCCTCCGATCGGCGTGCCGACGGCTTCAATCCTGCGCGCGACTATGTGCCGATCATCCGCTCGGAAGGTCAGGATGTGCTGTTCAAGCAGAAGAACCGCAGCGTTGCGGCGATGTTCGCGCTGGCAGAGCTCGGTCTCGTGCCGGCCGATGCAACCACGTCGTCACCGTTGCAGGCCCTCGAAGATTTTCTCGCCTGGGCGGCCGCGCACGACGTTACGCCGCTGCTGTTCATCAACGCCTACCACGCCGACTACCTTGGTCTGATCGCCTTGTCGGACAAGTGGCCGCTGTTCGAACAATGGAAGCGCGACGTACTCGCGATGGCCCAGCGGCATGGCGTTGCGCTGTGGGATTTCAGTCGCGTCGATGATTACAGCAGCGAGGTGCTGCCCGCTGAAGCGGGCCGTGGCAAGACACTGAAATGGTTCTGGGAACCCGCGCACTATCGGCGTGAACTCGGCGAACGCATGCTTGCAGTGATGCGTGGTAGCGATTGCGTGGCCGATGCGGTGCCGTTGCCGGGCGTTTTGCTCGACCCCGGGCATATCGACGCGTACCTTGCGCAGGAGCATGAGGCGATCACTGCCTACCTCGCCGGGCATCCCGAGCGCGCACGGGCGTTGTCGAACCTACTGCAACAAGCACGCTGACGTACCGCGGTCGCGCGCCGCGGCAACCTGTCGTCAGTGCATCAGTGCGCGCCATACGTCAGGCGTCGGCGACCCCGGGCGGTGTCTCGCACAGGATGCTCATCGCACCCTCTTCGGCGCCACTGCTGCGTGCCCGAAAGCCGTCGAACAGTTCGCGCCCGATGCCCCAGTGGTAGGCGCTGAGATCGTGCTCGCCCGCTTTGCGTTGCGCGAACTCGTCGGCATCGACGAGTACCTCGAGCACGCCGCGTTCCGCGTCGAGCAGGATCATGTCGTCGTCGCGGATGCGGCCGATCGGGCCGTCGCACAGCGCCTCGGGTGTCACGTGGATCGCCGCCGGGACCTTGCCCGATGCACCCGACATGCGGCCATCGGTGACGATCGCGACCTTGAAACCACGACCCAGCAGCACGCCGAGTGGCGGCGTGAGCTTGTGCAACTCGGGCATACCGTTGGCGCGCGGACCCTGATAGCGGATTACGGCGATGAAGTCGCGTTCGAGTTCGCCGCGTTCGAACGCGGCCATGACGTCGTCCTGGTCGTCGAACACGATCGCCGGTGCCTGCACCACGCGATGCTCGGGTTTGACGGCCGACACCTTGATCACCGAACGGCCGAGGTTGCCGGTGAGCAGCTTGAGGCCACCCGTGGCGCTGAACGGGGCTTCGGTGGGGCGCAGGATGTTGTCGTTGCCCGTGCCGGCTGCGGCCGGACGCCAGGCCAGGCGGCCATCGTCGAGCCAGGGGTCGGCGAAATAGGCATCCAGCCCTTCGCCCATCACGGTATGTGCATCACGATGCAGCAGGCCGGCGTCGGCGAGTTCGCGGATCAGGTAGGCGGTGCCGCCCGCGGCATGGAACTGGTTCACGTCGGCGTCGCCGTTCGGGTAGACGCGCGCGAGCAGCGGTATCACGTCGGACAGGTCGTTGAAATCATCCCAGTTGAGCGCCACGCCCGCGGCACGCCCCATGGCGACGAGATGCATGGTGTGGTTGGTCGAACCGCCCGTGGCGAGCAGGGCGATCACGGCGTTGACCAGGCTGCGCTCGTCGATCATGCGCCCGACCGGGATGAACTCGTCTCCTAAGGCAGTGATCGCCGCGGCACGTTTCGCGGCCGCAGCGGTCAGTGCGTCGCGCAAGGGGGTGCCCGGATTGATGAAAGCGGTGCCAGGCAGGTGCAGGCCCATAACCTCCATGAGCATCTGGTTGCTGTTCGCGGTGCCGTAGAAGGTGCAGGTGCCCGGACCGTGGTAGGACTGGCTCTCGGCCTCGAGCAGCGCGTCGCGGCCTATCTTGCCCTCGGCGAACAGTTGTCGTGTGCGCGCCTTGTCCTTGTTGGGGATGCCCGTGGTCATCGGTCCTGCGGGGATGAACACCGCCGGCAGGTGACCGAAGGTCAATGCGCCGATGAACAGGCCGGGCACGATCTTGTCGCACACGCCGAGATAGAGCACACCATCGAAGGTGTTGTGCGACAGCGCCACGGCCGTGGCCTGCGCAATGGTGTCGCGGCTGAACAGCGACAACTCCATGCCCGGCTGCCCCTGCGTGACGCCATCACACATGGCCGGGACGCCACCGGCGAACTGTGCCGTCGCACCGCGTTCGCGCAACGCGCGCTTGATGAGTTCGGGATAGTGTTCGAACGGTTGGTGTGCCGACAGCATGTCGTTGTACGCCGACACGATCGCGAGGTTGGGTTGGCGCAACTCGCGCAACACCTGTTTGTCGTTGGCCGGAAACGCCGCGAACGCGTGCGCGAGGTTGGTACACGACAGCCCTTTGCGCACCGGGCCGTGTGCGATCGCACGCTCGATGCGGGCCAGGTAGGCGGCACGCTGTGCGGCGCTGCGCGCGCGAATGCGCTCGGTGACGCGGGCGATGGTCGGATGCAATGTCGACATGCGGAGGTTCCTGCTCGATCCGGTTGTAAGGGGCCGACCACGGCTTGGCCGGTCGGCGGGAAGTGCGGTCGTGCTGGCACATAGTGTCGCCACCGTGATGTGCTGTGCGCAGCAAACACCGTGCCCGCGCTCTACGGGCCGTATTTGTCTCGCAGGGCGCAGCATCGTGCGCCACGCGTGCCCGCGATCGGGTAAGGCGTGCGTGATTTGCACCATGTGCGTGCGTCGCCGGTTATTGTTCCATCCCGGCACGGCTGCACGCAAAGCATGGCGACCGGTACCGCCAGATGAAATCATGCCCGCGATGCGCGGACAGATGACGCAGCGCACTGTCGCTCGTCAGGCTCTGCTATGTTGGCGTCAGCCGCGCGCCATGCCGGCGTGCCCGCAGCCACCCTACGGAGGCGACCCCTGATGACGGCGAACGCCCGTTTTTCGTTGATGATCCACGGTGGTGCGGGGCCGTTCGCCCATGTCACGGATGCCTCCGCGGCGGCGCGCTATATCGATGGTGCGCGCGCCGTCGTCGAACAAGGCCGCGCGATGTTGTCGGCTGGGGCGAGTGCGCTCGACACGGTGGAGGCCTGCGCCGCGCTGCTCGAAGACGATCCTGCGTTCAATGCCGGCCGCGGTTCGGTGCTCAATGAACTCGGCGCCATCGAGATGGATGCCGCGATCATGGACGGCGCGACCCTGGCCGCGGGCGCCGTCGCCGGCGTGCACAATATCGCCAACCCGATCCGTCTGGCACGTCGCGTCATGCAGGATACCGAGCATCTGTTGCTGATTGCCGACGGTGCAATGCGGTTTGCCGAACAGTGCGGTATCGCCCAGGTCGCTGACGACGCATTGGTCACGCCGGATGCGATCGCCGAGTTCGAGGCCTACCAGCGTAGCCGCGGTGAGTCGCCGCGCTTTGGCACCATCGGCGCGGTTGCGCGAGACGTATACGGCACGCTCGCGGCAGCGACGTCGACGGGCGGCATGACAGGCAAACGTGTCGGCCGCGTCGGCGACTCGCCGATCGTCGGTGCCGGTGTGTATGCCGACAACGCGAGTTGCGCGGTGTCGGCGACCGGGCGCGGCGAGGATTTCATGCGCATCGTCATGGCGCATACGATTGCCGCGCACATCGAATTCGCCGGCATGGACGCGGCAGGCGCCACACAGGCTGGCATCGAACGGCTGCGCAAGCGGACACAGGGCCAGGGTGGGGTGATCGTCATCGACCATATGGGGCGATGCGCGAGCGCCCACACGACAGCGCGCATGGTCTGCGGCTGGATCGAGCACGGCGGGAAGACACAGATCCGATTCTGATATCCGCGCGTCGCGCGGTGGCGCGATCCCGGCGTACTGTATTGACGCCGTCACCGCTCGGACGCGGTCTGTATTCCCGGATCTGCGACCGAATCCCCGGTTTCGGGAATGCCGCGCCTAAATGCGTGTCGGGAAATGCTCATTCGAACAGGTACTTGGCGGTGCCACTGGCGATGGCATGTTGCGTGCTGTGGGTTTCCGGTTGTGGCGGTTCCGGTGTTCACGCAGCCACCACGTCGGCTGACAGGGAGAAGGGTCTTGACGCGGACTTGGTATGTCCTTGCCGTCGCACTCGTCGGTCTGCTCCACGGCGGGGCACACGGCGACAATGACTTCGACGCGCTGAGCGGTCTCGCGCTCGGTCGCCAGGTTTACCTGCGCTACTGTGCGGGTTGCCACGGCCCGGATGGGCTCGCCGTATACGCGAGCGCACCGTCGTTCGCGCTGGGCGAACGCATGCAGCGCCCGGACGGTGTGCTGATTCGCAGCATACGTGGCGGGCTCGGTGACATGCCATCGTGGGAGAACAAACTGCCGGACAGCTGGTTGGTCGAGGCGCTCGGATACGTGCGCGATATCGCTGCGAGGGCACAGGCCAATGCCCCACTCACCGAAGAGTGGCCCGACTACTATTTCATCTTCGCGCCGATGGGCCGCGACATCACGCGCGAATGGTGGATGAACCCCAATCCGCCGTGAAGCAACACGGTGTGCGCGGGTTCGCGCACGCCTTCAGCCGCCGGCGGCATGCAGACGCGCGGCCGTCTCGCGGTAACCGCCGCGCTCGGCGTAGTCGGCCGCGGACAGCCCCGCCGTGTCGCGTTCGGCGGCATTGGCGCCATGCGCGAGTAGCACCCCCACCGCGTCGTCGTGCCCGCCATGTGCGGCTTCGATCAGTGCGGTCCAGCCTTCGTCGTTGTGTGCATTGACGTCGGCACCACCATCGACCAGCGCCTTGATCGTTTTCGCTTGCCCGCCCTCGGCCGCCCATAGCAGCGCCGTGGAGCCGAGCCCGTCGCGTTGATCGATCCGTGCACCACGCGTGATCAGTGCCTCGACGACCTCGGTGTGGCCGCGTCCCGCGGCCGCCATCAGTGCCGTACCACCGTGGCTGTCAGCGGCCAGTACGTCGGCGCCGGCGTCGATCAGACGTGTGACGATCTCGGTGTGGCCGCTGCGCGCTGCGAGCTGCAGGGCATCGCGGCCGTCCTTGTCGCGATTGTCGAGGTGTGAACCGGCTTCGATCAGGCGGGTGACGATCGGCGTGTAGCCCGAAGCCGCGGCCATGCTCAGTGCATCCTGGCCATGGCGCGTGCGGATCTGCGGATCGGCGCGGTAGGCGAGCAAGGTTTCGACCACGTCACTCTGACCGTTTTCAGCCGCAAGGCTCAGCGCACTGCACCCGGACTTGGTCTGTGCGTTGACGTAGGCGCCGTGTGCCAACAGCGTCTTCACGAGATCGTCGAAGCCGTTCTCGGCGGCGAACATCAGCGCGGTTTTGCCGACGCGGTTGCGCGCATTGGCGTCCACGCCTGCGGCGAGCAGGGCGCCGACGCGCTCGGCGTCGGCCGCGAGCGTGGCGCGCAACATCTGCTCCTCGGTGTCAGACGGGTCGGCGGCGTGCACGACGCCCGCCAGCACCAGGGCGCCCAGTACGAGACGGCGGCCGAGACGACGTGGCGCGCTCATGAGGCGTCACCGTCGGCAGCCTCTTCGACACCCTCAGGCTTGTTCGGGTACTCGTGCGCGATGCCCTTGTGGCAATCGATACAGGTTTGGTCTTTCTCCGGTGCGGCGGCGTGCTTCTTGCGCGCCGAACGGTCCTGCTCACTGAGTTCCATGGCATCGAACGCGTGGCAGTTGCGGCATTCGCGCGAATCGGTCGCTCGCATCTTGTCCCAGACGCGGTTGGCCAGCTCCCAGCGCTTGGCCTCGAATTTTTCCGGCGTATCGATCGTGCCCATGACCTTATGATAGAGCTCGTTGGTCGCCTGGATCTTGCGCACCACTTTGTGCACCCATTCGCGCGGTACGTGGCAGTCGGCGCACGTTGCCTGCACGCCTGACGGATTGCGGTAGTGAACGGACTCCTTGTACTCGTGGTAGACCTTCTGTTCCATCTCGTGGCAACTGACGCAGAACGCCATCTTGTTGGTCATTTCCATCGCCGTATTGAAGCCACCCCAAAAGACGATGCCGGCGAGAATGCCGATGGTCAACAGGAAGAGTGGGGAGTGTCGGCGTAGGAAACCGCGTTTTCGCGGTTCGTTGCGATGGGTCGGTTCGGTCATCGGTTGTCTCCGTGGGTTGCCCGTGGCGTCCCAGCTGCGTTCCTGCATGCTCGCTTGGTGTGTCTGTGCCAGCGCGGATTGCTTCCGAATTGTTTGCCCCTGTCGTTGTAGTGTGGACATGCCGGTGTCGCGGCATGTGGGCAAACACGTGTCGCGCATTTTGGCGTAATTGCGTCGCGTAGGGCTTGACCCGGGTCAACGTCCGGTGGCGCCGCGGGGTCTTTCGACTGCCTGCGCACTGCAGCGGACGCGCGTCGTGCGCGGCGCGATGGGCCTGCAGGCCGCGGCGGCGTATCGGGGATGGCCACCGCTGTCAGGGGTGGCGCGCAACGCGCGATAATGCCGACATTGTTGGCAAGGGTGAGATCGCATGGCGGGGATGCGGCGTCAGGGGCGCCAGAAGAAAAAGGCGGGCATGGGCAGCCGTGTACGCAGCGTGGTGCTATGGACCTTGGCGGGGCTGTTCCTATCGTCCGTGGTTGCCGTGCTGTCGATGCGTTGGCTGAACCCGCCCTACTCGGCAGTGATGCTGCATCGCCTGGCCGGCGAGGGTGCGCCACAGCACCAGGTATGGGTCGATTACGACGAAATCAGTCCGTTCATGGCGTTGGCCGTGGTCGCTGCAGAGGATCAGCGCTTTCCCCAGCACTGGGGGTTCGATACCAAGCAGATCATCGCCGCCGTGGAGCAGCACCTCGATGGCGGGCGGCTGCGCGGTGCGAGCACGATCAGTCAACAGGTCGCGCGCAACCTGTTCCTGTGGCAGGGGCGCAGCTTCGTGCGCAAGGGGCTCGAGGTCTGGTTTACCGGTCTGGTGGAACTGCTTTGGGACAAGCAGCGTATCCTCGAGATGTATCTCAACTTCGCCGAGACCGGCGAGCGCGTGTTCGGTGTCGGCGCGGCCAGCGAGCGCTATTTTCGTCGTTCAGCCGGGCAGCTGACGGAGAACCAGGCGGCACTCGTCGCCGCCGTGCTACCCAACCCGGTGCAACTGCGCATCGACCAGCCTTCCGCCTACGTGCGCGAACGCCAGCGCTGGATTCTCGGACAGATGCGCAATTTAGGCGGTCCCGCCTATCTCGACCCTCTGGCAGAGGTCAGCCCGACCTCGCGCGATCGATGATCGCGGCCGGTGGTCACCGGCCGCGACCCATCGGGCACGGCATCAGGAACGATCGCCACCGTGGTTGGCCTGCGATGCGATACCGTTGTTGGTACGGCTGGCGCGAAACTCGGCGCTGAGGCGTTCCCAATCGGTATCGGCCGGGTAGCGTGCGTAGTAGTCGCTATACGCGGTGGCCTCGGGGCTGCCGCGCTGGATCTCGTACAGGCTGATGCGGACCGGACCGCTTTCCTCGATCTGGCCGATGAAACGGTTCGGTGCGATGCCGTCGACATTGGCAGCCAGCATGGTTGCCGTCAGCGTCGGGACGGCGCTGCTCGGTACGACTTCGGCGAACACCATGCCTTCGGCGTCAGCGCCGGGGACGTACTCGGACGAGCCGAACTGACGCTGGAAGTCGAACGGTTGGGCGACGGCCGAGCCGGCGGCGAGGGCAAAGATAATAGCGCTAAGCGTGGTTTTCATGATTCAGGTCTCCTGTTTGCAGATCGGACTGCGTGTGCGTCCGTTGCCGATAGAGACCCGGGGGGCGGCGATTTTTTTTCAGCGTATTCGCATTGGCTTTGCAGGCGGCAGGCAGCTTGGCCGGTGCGACGTCAGGAGGAACGGTCGCACCAGCACGCAAAGCGCCACAGCACCCACGGGCGGATGCGTTCACGAATAGGGCCGTCGAGCCTGGCATTGGGCATGCACACGCAGACGCGGCGCCCGAGTTTCAGGAGCAGAGACAGCCGTCCGAGATTTTTCAGCATTGCTTATCTCCAGAGTCCAATATCGCACAGAATAGCATAAGTAATCGGTAATATTCTGTATAAATTACCGTCTATGTATTAGACGAGACATCGATCACGAATTAAACGCCTGCCTGTGCGTCACAGGCAACACAGTTGCGGCCTGCACGCTTGGCTTCGTACACCGCACGGTCGGCCGCGGCGAGCAGGGCGCGGCCACTCGCCTGCGTGTCGCGT
>JAGRHA010000217.1 GCA_020445205.1 Gammaproteobacteria bacterium | reverse complement strand
CGGCGAGGCGATGACGCTCACGCTTCGAGTAGTGGCCATCGGCACCGAAGCGGTGTGCCATGTGCTCGATGCGGTGCTGTTCCCCACGCAGACGGCGTGACTCGCCGCGCGTCAGATCCCCACTGCGGCGACCTTCTGCTATGCGCTCATGCTGGCGCTCCTGGCGGTGGTCGAAGCGTCGCTCGAAACGATCGCTGCGGTTGCCACTGCGCTCCTGGCTGCGCTGTTCGACCCGGTGGCCGTCACGGCGGTGGCTGTCGCCATCGTCACCGCCACGTGCCTGCGCGCTACCCACGATACCCAGCGATGCCACGGCGAGGGCGATGATCAGGTTGCGTTTCACATTCATGGTGCTCTCCTGTGTGTCTGTTGACCGGGTCGTGACTCGACCCTTGCCGGCGACTATAGGAGGGCATCGATGAACGAAGCCTGAACGAGGCACGTCGCGATGAGACGATTGTTTTGGTCCGCTTGACGGTACGGTTAAGTACTTACGTCATGGCGTGCGCGGCAATGTCATGGCCAGCTCCACGCCATCGTCAGTGTTGCGTGCAATGACGCTGCCACCATGAAACTCGACGATCAGGCGCACGAGATAGAGGCCGAGCCCGAGGTGCGGTTCGTCGTGCTGTCCATGGCGCAACGATGTCATCGACTGGAAGATGTCGATGTCGTTCGGCAATGGTGGGCCGCTGTTGGCCACGCCGATACGTACCGCGAGGCTGTCGGCGCTGCAATGCACCGTGATCACGCTGCCGGGCTTGTGAAAGTCGACGGCATTGGCGACGAGTTTATCGAGTGCCTGGCTGACGAGGTCGGGCACGCCATGCATCAAGATAGGCTCGTCGCCACTGTCGAGACGCAGCGTGCATGTGGGTAACGCCATGCGCAGGCTGTCGACCTGATGGCGTAGCAACGCGGCGAGGTCGAACGTCTCCAGCTCCGCCTGATGCAGTGCCTGTTCGAGGCCCGAAGCCTCGCGCAGACGCTGCAGGATGCGCTCGAGACGGGCAGCACCGTCGCGCGCACGTTCGAGATAGGTGTGCCGCTCGCTATCAGCGGCGAGATCGGCGTTGTCGAGTGAGCTCCGCACGACGGCCAAGGGCGTGCGCAATTCGTGGGCGAGTCGGCTCGCCATCGCCTCGAGGTAGTGGTTGTACTCGTGCAGTCGATCGAGCACGCTGGCGAAGCTGCGTCCAAGGTCGCCGATCTCGTCGCGGCCATGCATGCCCTGCATGCGCCCTATGATGCGCCCGTCGTGACTCACGGCGCGTTCAACCTGGTCGCGCAAGCGCGTGATGCGCGACGCGAGCAGACTGGCGAAGGCGAGCAACCCGAGGCTGGTGACAGCGAAGAACAGCAACGTGACACCGAACAGACGCTGCAGGGCGAGGTTCTGTATCGACAGGATGGCGTTGGTGGTCTGCTCGACGAGCACCGCACCTTTCACCCCGTCGCTGCTGCGGATCGGTACTGCTGCACTGACCACCACGGCGTTGCCATGTGGCGGTCTGCGGCGCAGGCTGTTGGGCCGACCGCTGAGTGCATCGGATACCGGGCGCACGAACAGCTGCGTGCGGTCGGCTGGCAGGTCGATCTCCGCCTCGGCGTCGTGCGGCAGCACGGCGAGTATCAATTCCTGTATGAACCATGGCATGCGCGCCTGGTCTGCACTCAACGGCGCGTTGGCGTCCAGACGGCCGGCGCTTGCGAGCACCAGCCCCTGATGATCCGTGACCCAGACGCGGGTCGCTGGCGGGGTGACGTCGGTCAGCACGTCGCTGAGCTGCGCCGAACGCTGCACGATGCGGCCGAGGGCATCGACCGGGTACATATGCCCGCTGGCCAGCAGTTGCCGGCTGCTGCTGTCGTAGAAGCGCAGCGAGAGGCGGTCGCCGAGCATGCTGCGCGGCAACCGTAGTTCGAGCGTGTAGCCATCGTTCGCACCCTGCCACTCGCCGCGTATCGGTGAGTCGACGGGAATGGTTTCCTCGGCGAAGTCCGCGCTTCGCAACGGACGCGCGGAGACCCAGCCCGGCGCCTGAGGCTGTACGCGAAAGCGCTGCAGTTCGCCATCCGCCGTGGCCAGTGCGATATCGACGGCATCGCCGTTCTCACCGTAGTCGACGCTGGCGTCACGCACGCCGATCAGCAGATAGAGATATCGATCGTGGACGCCGACGAAAACGCGCGCCACGAGCGATTCATCTACCGAGCGCAGCACGGCGAAATTGTCATCGTAGTGCAGCCACTCGTCACGGTAGCCATCGATCTGTGGCGGTTCGCTGAGGGCGTGCGCGTAGAGGTTGCGGAAGGTAAGTATCGATCCCGGTTTGGCGACACCCGTGAATGCATCGTCGTAGGCGTGCATGAGGTTGGCGACCGATGCTGCCGTGGTTTGCAGTGCCTGATCCTGCGCATCACGCAGAAACTGTTCGGTCTCCTCGATGAAGCGATAACCGGCCAGCGGGATGCCGAGTAGCGTCAGCGATACCAGGAGCAGCTTGAAACGCACGCTGTGCCAAAAACGGATCGCCGCCACGCTGCATCAACCCTGCCGGATCCAGCGGTAACCGGCGCCATAGACGGATTCGATCGCGGCGAAACCCGGATCGGTCTGCTCGAACTTGCGCCGGATGCGCTTGATGTGCGAGGTGATCGTCGCCACATCGACGTAGATATCGGCGGCCTGCATGAGCTGCTCGCGGTTCTTGACGTGTCCCGGGTGTTGTACCAGGGCATGCAGGATCCACAGTTCCGTGACCGTGAGATCGATTGGCTGGCCACGCCAGCTGACCCGCATCTGCTCGGGATCGAGCGACAGTGCACCGTCTTCGACACGTGCGTCGTCGTCGCCGTTGTCGCGCATCGCGTCGACACGACGGAATAGGGCACTTACGCGCGCACTGAGCTGATGCAGGCTGACGTCCTTGGTCACATAGTCGTCGGCGCCGATGCGCAGACCGGCGACGGTATCGATATCGTTGTCGCGCGCGGTGAGAAAGATGATCGGCAAGGTATCGGAGCGACTTCGCAGCTCGCGGCACAAGGCAAAACCACCGTCGAACTCGTCGCCGAGACTGATGTCGAGTATCGCCAGGTCCGGAGGTTCGCGGCGCATGCCCTCGCTGGCCTTGGCGCGATCGGCAAACGCCAATACGCGGTATCCCTGACGACGGAACAGGTCGGCGTAATTCTCCCGGATCGCCGGTTCGTCTTCGACGATCGCGATCGTTCTCGGCATCTGTTTCGGGTCCCGTGGATCTTGGCCGGGCACCAGTGTACCGCGGTCGACGCCGGCTGCCCGATTTTCGCCACACTCTGTCGCCACATTGCCAGCAAGCTGTCGCAGCGCTGCCTGCGCGGTGGTCTGCAATAGCCCTACAGCCGGCGCAGGCTCGGATGGCCGCCTCCGCCACGGATGGCACGCTGGACCAATTTGCCGACAACGCGAATCAGGGGGTGGACGTGGATCGACGCGATAGATCGGACAGACGCAATACGGTGGACAGTGTGGTGTGGACGTACTGGGGTGCCAGTGGCGTGCTGCAGCCGCTTTCCGAGGAATTCCTCTACCGCTCGCCGGCCGATACATCGCGTCGCCGTGTGAGCCGCCTGTTGGGCCGCATCGCCGGAGGTCGCCATGCGCGTGGTTGAGTGTCGAAGCCACCGCATCGCCGCGCTTTGGCTGCTGTTCCTGTTGGCGGCACCGGTCGTCGCTTCCGAGCAATCGGCGTCGGCCGCAGGGCTGCGCCTGTACGGGACCGATGCCACGCAGTTCATCGAGGCGCCGCGGCTGCGGACCGACGTGCGGATCGCCGTGAGCGGGTTGCTCGCGCGCGTACGCGTGGTGCAGGCATTCACCAATCCTGGAGACGACTGGGTCGAGGGCGTGTACCTGTTCCCGTTGCCCGACGATGCCGCGGTCGACCACCTGCGCATGCGGTATGCCGGGCGCGTGATCGAGGGAGAGATCCGCGAGAAGGCCCAGGCGCAACGCGAGTACGAGGTTGCACGCGCGCAGGGCAAGGCAGCGACGCTGCTCGACCAGCAGCGTGCGAACATGTTCACGACGCATGTCGCCAACATCCCGCCGCATGCCACGGTCGAGGTCGAGGTCGAGTATCAGCAGCAGGCGCGATGGCAGGAGCGGGCGTTCTCGCTGCGCTTTCCCATGGTGGTGGCGCCGCGTTATATCCCGGGATCGTCTGTGGCCGCGGATGCGGTTGGCGACGAGACCGTGGGACATTCGGCCGAGCCGATGGATGACGCCGCAGCAATCACCACGGCAGTGGTTGCGGGTGCCGATGACGATTTCAACCCCCTGTCGCTGAGCGTCGAGCTCGATGCCGGTGTGCCGCTGCAGCAGGTCGATAGCCTCTATCATGAGATCACTGCGTCGCGCCTGAGCGCCTCGCGCTACCATGTCACCCTGGCCGCCGGCAGCGTCCCTGCGGAACGTGACTTCGTCCTGCAGTGGCGACCCGAGGCCAGCGCGGAACCGACTGCCGCCCTGTTCACACAACGCTGGGACACACAGCACTACGCCCTGTTGATGCTGATGCCGCCGCAGGCCAGCGAGACCGTAGCGTCGGTGGCGCGCGAGCTGACCCTGGTGGTCGATACATCGGGATCGATGCACGGCGATTCGATCGAGCAGGCCAAAGCCGCGCTGCGCTTCGCCCTGACCACGCTTCAGGCCGGGGACCGCTTCAACATCGTGCAATTCAACGACAGCGTGTACAGCCTGTTCAATGCACCGCGACCTGCCGATGCGCGGCACCTCGCGCTTGCCCGCGCCTATGTCGACGGACTGCGTGCCGAGGGCGGTACCGAAATGGCACCCGCGTTGCGCCGTGCGCTCGACGGACGCACAAGCGACGATGGCCGGCTGCGCCAGGTCGTGTTCCTGACCGACGGTGCGGTCGGCAACGAGCAGGCGTTGTTCGAACTCATCGCACAGCGACTCGGTAACCGGCGGCTGTTCACGGTCGGGATCGGGTCGGCGCCCAACGCGCTGTTCATGCGCCACGCCGCGCGCCACGGTCGCGGCACCTTCTCTTACATTGGTGCCGTCGACGAAGTTGCCGACGTCATGGGGCGACTGTTCCGGCAGTTGGCGTCACCGGCCCTCACGGACATCCGTCTGCATTGGACGACGGCGGGCACCGAAGACGTTGTCGAGCAGACACCGACCCGCGTCGGCGACCTTTACGCAACGGAACCGCTGGTCGTCGCGGTGCGCAGCCCACACCCGACATCTCAGTTGCACGTCGAAGGCCTGCTCGGCGGCCGGCCTTGGCAGCACACGCTGGCAACCGTGGGCGGTGAAGATGCCGATGGGGTGCATGTGTTGTGGGCGCGCCGGGCAATCGACGACCACCTCGCCGGCCTGAGTCTCGGCGCGGATGCCGACAGCGTGCGGCGCGCCGTCTTGGACATTGCGCTGCAACATCACCTGGTCAGCCGCTATACGAGTCTGGTGGCCGTCGATCGTACGCCGAGCCGTGCCGCCGACGAGGCGCTGCAGCAGCGCAGGGTTGCGTCGAGATTGCCAGCAGGCTGGTCGGACCACGCGGTCTACGGGCGCATGCCGGGCACGGCAACGACGGCGCCGCTGGCGCTCGTGCTGGGGTTGTGCGGCGTAGCGCTCGGTGTCTGGTTGCGGCGCTGGGCATGAAGCGGCGCCTTGCAGCCTTGGCATCGTTGCTGATGCTCGCTACGGCGGCACTCGCGCTGGCACATGCGGCATACATCCCGGCCAAGGCGGCGCTTGCGCAATGGCTGCTCGTTCACGCATGGGAGCAACGCGGTACGGTGGACGGTGTCGCGCGGCCATGGCCGGGCGCCGACATGCGGCCTTTGGCGCGCCTGTCGCAGAGTCGGTTGGGCATCGACCAGGTCGTGCTCGACGGCGCCAGCGGGCGCTTGCTGGCGTTCGGGCCCGGCCACGTCATCGGCAGTGGCGTGCCCGGGTCGCG
Source organism: Gammaproteobacteria bacterium (assembly GCA_020445205.1). Lineage (GTDB taxonomy): Bacteria > Pseudomonadota > Gammaproteobacteria > Chromatiales > Chromatiaceae > Thiosocius. The sequence continues at coordinate 5,284 of JAGRHA010000217.1, read as the reverse complement.
CGGCAACGTCGTCATCAGTGGCCACCGCGATACACATTTCGCGTGGCTCGCCCAATTGCGGGTAGGTGACGACCTGGCACTGGAGACGCGCGCGGGAGAGGTGCTTCGCTATCGGGTCACGCAGATGCAGGTGGTGCACGAGCGCGACAGTGCGTGGCTCGACCCGGCGGCGGACGACGGCCTGCGTCTGGTGACCTGCTATCCGTTCGTCGGTGTGGCGCCGGGGACGCCGTGGCGCTACCTGGTCAGCGCGACGCGCTTGTCCCCGTAGAGCTGGGTTCTTCGGCTTGCGCGTCGATGATGTAGCGGCTGCTGCCGGTACGTTGCTGTTTGGCGGCGTACATCGCGCTGTCCGCTGCGTGCAGCACGTCCTCGGGGGTCGCGAACAGTGCGACATCGATCATCGCCGTGCCGATACTGAGTTGGCAGATGGCGCCACGCTGGTCGACATGGCGGCGCATGCGTTGGTCGTAATCGCGTACCGTGACCTCGAGCCAGTGCACGAGCATGTCGGGCACCATGTGATTGAGGATCACGGCGAACTCGTCGCCACCGAGGCGTGCGACGATGTCGGTCGAGCGCACGCGATCGCGCAGGAACTGCGCCGTGCTCTGCAATACCGCGTCGCCGAACGCATGGCCGTGTTCGTCATTCATGCGCTTGAAGTCGTTGAGGTCGATCACAGCCAGCACAGCGGCCGGCTGGCGCTGCGACTGTTCATGCTGGTGCGCCAGCATGAGGTCGAAGTAGCGACGGTTGAAGATGCCGGTCAGTGGATCGGACAGGGATTGCTGACGCAGTTCGCGATGGGTGTCCTGCAAGCGCAGCGCGAGCAGCTCGATCTGCGGCAACAGGGCGGCCGTCTCCTTGATCGCGGTGGGCGACGGGCTTGGCCGATACTCGCCCTGGAGCACGGCATGCAGGGCTTCCTGCACACGCGTCATGTCATCGCGGAAGGCCGATACGGCGCGCTTGCCGAGATAACCGACGAGGACGCTACCGATCAGCAGGATCAACAGATCGGCACCGAGCAGCTGACTCATGACATTGGTGGTCGGCGGTATCTTCCGATAGAGCACGAGCTCCCACGAGGTGTCGGGCACACGCACGTGGTAGCCGTCCAACTCGACCTGGGGCTCGGCTGCCGCCGTGCTCAGGCGCGTGATACCGTGACCATCGATCAAGACAAAACGGTCGTGCTCGGCGCTCATGCCGCGCAACACGTCTTCGAGCACGTCGAGGTGGAAGCTGACGAACACCAGACCGGATTGCTCGCCGCTCGGTGACATGACGCGGGTGATGATGTCGAAGTGTTCGAGGCCGGCGATATCCGTGTGCAGGGGCGGGTAATCGATCGCGTCGCCATCGGACAGCCGTCGCATGTCGCCTTCGCACGAAGGCCCGACGCGCTGTTGCAGCGGGTCGCCATGGATGTGCCCGTCGGGTGTCGCGAGGGCCGCGCCGAGTGTGCCCGGCAACAGCTGGCGCAGCTGGTTCGACCACGCCGCCATCTCGGAGGTGTCACCGAACTCCAGCAGGTTGGCGACCTCGGGCTTGCCCGAGATGAGCTGCACGATGCCCTGGTAGAACTGCACCTGGTTACGCAGCGCGAGGGCCGCGTTGTTGACCGCGTCGCGTGCCTCGGTCGTGTGCCGCGTTGCGATCGTCTGGTAGTCTGCGCGCACCACGAGCAGCCCGACGCCCGTGGTAATGACGGTCACCGTGATCAGCAGCACGATCATGATCAAGGTCAATTTGCTGATCGACAGTTGCACGTTGCCCGGCTCCGAATCGGCCATTCCTCCCGATACCAGCGGCGTGCGGCAGTGGATTCTTTAGTGGCGGCCGCGGAATGCGCAGCAGTTCCTGGGGTTCTGGCGGCCCGAGGCAGAAGATTCGGGGCGCGGCAACGGGCGCACGGCGCCTACGACCGCGCGCTAGGCGGCAGGTGCCGGAGAGTGAGGCGAGATGGCGAGCAGGAAGAAAAAGCGGGGCCGCGGACGTTCGCGCAGTACAAAACGCCGGCAGGCCCGGTTTTCCGGCCTGTGGAAGCTGTTGTTGGCCGTTTCCGTGCTGGCGGTACTGCTCGTCGGCGGTTACGCCCTGCATCTGGCGAAGACCGTGCGGGTCAAATTCGAAGGCAAGCGCTGGGCCGTGCCGGCACAGATCTACGCGCGGCCCCTGGACCTGTATGCCGGTGCCGCCGTCGGCGCCACCCAGCTGCAGGAGGAACTGCGTTTCCTCGGCTATCGTGAGGTACAGCAGGTGTCGGGGCCGGCGCAGTGGTCGCGCAAGGGCAATCGTTTCACCGTGCACACGCGTGACTTCGTGTTCTGGGACGACACCGAAGCGGCACAGGCCGTGATCGTTGAAGCCAGCGATCGCAGCATCACCTCGTTGCGCCAACGCGCCGGCGGTGCGCTCGATCTCATGCGCCTGGAACCGGCATTGGTCGGCAGTATCTATCCCGCACACAACGAAGACCGCGTGCTGGTGCGCCGCGGCGACCTGCCCAAGCACCTCGTCGATGGCCTGCTCGCGGTCGAGGATCGGCGGTTCTTCGACCACATCGGTGTCGACATGCGCGGCGTGATGCGGGCGATGCTGGCGAATCTGCAGGCCGGGCGCGCCGTGCAGGGCGGCAGTACGCTGACCCAGCAGCTGGTCAAAAACTTCATCCTGACCTCTGAGCGTTCCCTGTGGCGAAAATTCAACGAGGCGCTGATGGCGCTGATCGTCGATGCGCGTTACAGCAAGGACGAGATCCTCGAGGCCTATGCCAACGAGATCTTCCTTGGCCAGGACGGACAGCGCGCGATCCACGGTTTCGGGCTCGGTGCCTATTTCTACTTCAACCGTCCGGTCAGCGAGCTGCGTCTGCATGAGAGCGCGCTGCTGGTCGCCCTGGTCAAAGGGGCGTCCTATTACAACCCCCGCCGCCATCCCGACCGCGCACGCCAACGCCGTGATTTGGTCATCGAGCAGATGGCGGCGCAGGGCATGATCAGTGCCGACGAGGCCGCACAGGCGAAGCGCCAGGCGCTCGACGTCAGCGAGCGCGGCAGCACGAACGCACACCGGGTGCCGGCCTTCGTCGACCTCGTGCGTCGACAACTGCAACGCGGCTACCGCGAAGAGGATCTGACATCCGAGGGCCTGCGCATCTTCACCACGTTTGATCCGTGGGTGCAGCGCCAGGCCGCCGACGCCCTGGCCGCGCGCCTGACGCGCATCGAAAAGGCACGCAAGATGACCGCGGACAGCCTGCAGGGCGCTGTCGTCGTGGTGTCGGCGCAACAGGGCGAGGTACAGGCGGTCGTCGGTGACCGCGACGCCGGCTACGCGGGCTTCAATCGCGCGCTCGACGCGGTCAGACCGATCGGCTCACTGGTCAAACCCGCGATCTACCTCACGGCGTTGACACGTGCCGAACGCTATACGCTGACCACTCTGGTGCACGATGTCGACGTCGACCTGCATCTGCCCGGCGGGCAACGCTGGCAGCCCAGGAACTACGACAAGGTCGCCAACGGCGATGTCCCACTGCACGCGGCGCTGGCACGTTCGCTGAACCTGGCCGCTGTGAACCTTGGGCTGGAACTCGGCGTCGACACGGTGATCGACACGCTGCACGAACTCGGCGTCGCGCGCGACATCGATCCTTATCCGTCCTTGTTCCTCGGCGCCCTGTCGCTGTCGCCGCTCGAGGTGGCACAGATGTATCAGACGCTCGCGGCCGGTGGGTTCCGCTCACCGTTGCGCGCGATCCGTGCCGTCCTCGACGCCGGGCAGCAACCACTGCAGCGCTACCCGCTGACCGTGACCGAGGCGGCCGATGCGCGCGCCGTGTTCCTGCTCGACCGCAACCTCGTCGAGGTCACCGAATCGGGTACCGCGGCGGCGCTGCAGCGCATGCTGCCGCGAGGTCTGCAGGTCGCTGGCAAGACCGGCACGACGAACGATCTGCGCGATAGCTGGTTCGCGGGTTTTTCCGGCGACCGGGTCGCCGTCGTCTGGGTCGGTCGCGATGACAATGCGCCGACGGGCCTGACGGGATCGCAGGGGGCGTTGCCGGTGTGGGGCGACCTCATGCGCGACATCGACAATCTGTCGCTGCAACTGCAGCCACCGGCCGGTGTCGAATACCATTGGATAGACCCTGCGGGGCGCCTCGCTGTCGAGAGTTGCCCGGGCGTGGTGGCGTTTCCGTATATCGCCGGTTCGCAGCCGACACTTGTCGCCGACTGCGCCGCCCCGCAAGATGTTCAAGAGACGCAGGGTGCAGGAGGTTTTTGGCGTGGCCTGTTTCAGTAAGCACGAAGCGACCGGGTACCACGGCGCGCGGTGGGTCGTATGGATGCTCGCGGTCGTGTTGTTCGCCGGCTGTAGCAGCGTGAGCCGGCAGTCGCGACCTGCTGCCGTCGAGGACCGTGGCCCGGTGCCCGACTCGACGCAACGTGGCAGTGAGACGCAGATCGCCGCGTACACGCCGCCGGCCGCGCCGCGCATCGCGCGTGCGGAACCCAACCGTGCTGTTGGCGTACTCGTGCGTCGCGCCGATGACCAGCGCCGCGGCGGTGACTTCGACGGCGCCACTGTGAGCCTCGAACGCGCATTGCGCATCGCGCCCGACGACGCCTTGCTGTGGCAGCGTCTCGCCGAGGTGCGCGCCGACCAGCGTCGCCCCGAACTCGTCGTGCAGCTCGCGGCCAAGTCGAATGCGCTGGCAGATCCTACAGACCGCTCGCTGCGTCAGCGTAACTGGACCCTGATCGCGCAAGCGCGCCGCGCACTTGGCGACGACGCGGGTGCGCGCGATGCCGAGGGACGTGCGGCATCATTGCGCTGACGGGTTGCGCGGCCTGAGGCCGCCCTTCACGGACCCTGCCCGAACGCGGCCACCGCTACGGCGGCAGAACTGAAGTTGTTGCGCGCTTCGGTATAGAATTCGCCGCATACCGACAGAGGATGCCGCGTGTGACCACGCCCTTCGCCGCAGACAAACTGATCGCACAGGCACGCCAGTTGGCAGCCGAGTACCGGCGCACCATGGGCAAACCCCTGCCGGGTATCAGCAACGAAATCGCCGAGCACGATGCCGTCCGCCTGCTGCAACTGGAAGCGGCACCGTCCCCCGATCTCGGTTGGGACGCTGTGGAGCCGCAGAGCGGTATGCGTCTGCAAATCAAGAGCCGGACCATTTTCGACGAGACCAAGGGTGGTGAGCGCATCGGTCAGCTAAAGCTCAACCAGGAATGGGACGCCGTGGTGCTGGTGCTCATGG
>JAGRHA010000216.1 GCA_020445205.1 Gammaproteobacteria bacterium | reverse complement strand
TCTTTGCCGTATTCATTGGCATTGCAGGTGAACGCGTGGATGCTGTGCGCGCCGGAGATACGTGTGCGATGACACCGCTGAGCGCAGTGACTTCGTCATCGGCAACGCTGTCTGCATCGTCGACATCAATGAGCTGTCGACGCTCGATGACCCCCAGTCAACAACGGATTCAGGGGCGTTCTCGCTGCAGGAGACAGTGTCGACGCTTGCCGTCGCCGATGCAGGGATGTCACTGCGTGCCATGCGAACAAGCGCGATTCGAAGGAAGGTTTTGTTCCGTTTCCTGTCATGCAGGCAACCGCCGCGGCGCGAATCTTTCCGCGCACGTCGCCGACCGGCGTGCCCGGAAAGATGCGCGCCTTGCGCAGAGCGCGTTTGGCTTGTTGACGTTCGGCCTTGCGCGATTTGCCGTGTACACCGCCTTTCTTGAGCAACGGATGATCGTGCAGCAGGTTTCGTTGTCTATTGGGTTTTTGTCTCATGGTAGTTTCCTCGTTGTAGAAAAGAGTGGGCCGTAGCCCCGGCCCACTCAGCCTTTTACGCATAGCACCTGTTTCAGGGTATGCACGACGTCGACCAGATCGGTCTGGTTCTGCATCACGGCGTCGATATCCTTGTACGCTCCCGGGATCTCATCCACGACGCCCACGTCCTTGCGGCATTCGACGCCCGCTGTCTGCTGCACCAGATCCTCCTGGTTGAACAGCTTCTTTGCGCGCGAGCGCGACATGCGGCGCCCGGCACCGTGTGAGCACGAGCAGAACGAATCCGCATTGCCTTTGCCACGTACGATGTAGGACTTGGCCCCCATCGAACCGGGGATGATGCCAAGTTCGCCGTCGCCTGCCCGGATGGCACCCTTACGCGTGATGAAGACATCGGCACCGAAGTGCTGCTCGCGTGCGACATAGTTGTGGTGACAGTTGATCGCCTCTTTCGTGATGCTGAACGGCGGCAGGTGCTTCGCCATGACCGCCAGGATCAGATGCATCATCTCGCGACGGTTGATCATCGCGTAGTCCTGCGCCCACCCCACGGCCTCGACATAGTCATCGAAGTGCTTTGCACCTTCGGTGAAATAGGCGAGATCCCTGTCGGGAAGACTGCCGAGGCGCTCCGCGAGATCGCGACGAGCCAGGTCGATGAAGTAACGGCCGATCACGTTGCCGATACCGCGCGATCCCGAGTGCAGCATGATCCATACGTCGGCATTCTCGTCGAGGCAGACTTCGACGAAGTGATTACCGCCGCCGAGGCTGGCGAGCTGCCGTACCCAGACGTGATATGGCCGCTGCTTCTGCATCTTGCGGATGCCCGGGTGCTTGTCGACGATCACATCGAGGCCGCCGGCCAGTGAGGTGATCACGCTGCGTTTGACCGGGTCGCGGTCATGCATGTCGAATCCGACCGGGATCGCCTTCTCGATGCCGTTGCGCAGCTGGCGCAGGCTTTCCGGCAGGTCGTCGGCCTTGAGCGAGGTGCGCACGGCGTTCATGCCACAGCCGATGTCGACACCGACTGCGGCAGGGATGATTGCGCCTTTGGTCGGAATCACGGAGCCGACGGTCGCGCCGATGCCGGCATGCACGTCGGGCATCGCTGCCACATGGTGATGAATGAACGGCAGTTGCGACACGTTCGCCAACTGATCCAGGGCCTGCGATTCCGTATCGCCGGTCCAGATGTGGACGGGGACCCGCCCCTTGTTGAGTGTTTGTAGAATTGGCATGGTGATTTCCTTGTCAAAGATCGAGTTTATAGAAGTGCGGCTCAATGCGATGCCGGTTGAGTCGCTTGCGTAAGGGCTCGGTGGAAAGCAGCCGCGGCATGTCCCGCGTCGCCTCGAAACAGAACTGTTCCGGCAGACGCGTGTACAGCGACGTCGGTGGCGCCCAGTCACGGTCGATGCCTTTCAATGCGACGCCGGTGTTCCAGGTGTGGTACCAGACCGTCGACACACCGAGTTCGTGCTCGGCGAAATGCAACACGGCCGCGAGCATGGCGTGGCTCCAGTCGTGCATCACCGACTCGGCATAGCTAACGTATGCGTGCGCTTGGCCAGCCGTCGTGCGGTAGCCGTATCCACGCAGTACACAGGCCTCGTCGCAACAGCGCGAAGCCCGCAGCTTGAGGCTTCGGACCCGGCGCACCCAGTCGCTCTGGATCTCCTCGACGAGGACTTCATTAGTGTGGAAGTCGACGTCGAGTCGTGCCCATGCCAGGGTCTCGCGGAAGTAGCGCCTTTCGCCCTGCATGAGCACCGGGTGCCCCCAACCATTGAAGGCGTTGGCGCGCGTCGGCTGGATGGTTCGCGTGTACAGCTGGTCGTGTTGCCGGTTGAAGTGCAAGCGCAGGACGATATTCGCGCCACGTCGTGACATCTGCGCATCGCGTTGACGGCGCCCGCTCCAGATACCCACGGTGAGCAGGTAGGTGTTTCCAGGCTCTTGCCAGTAGGGCGTCAAGGCACCGGTATCCAGTCGACCGTTGCCACAAGCACTGGTCAGCGAACGCACACTGGGTTTGTCGAACAAACGGCCGAACGGGGACCGCTTGAGTGCCGGGATGGTCGGGTACCGCTTGCTCGCCACGCGCAACAATTGCACGGCGTAGTGGTCGCGGCAGTAGGGGAACAGGGTGCGCTGGTGTGGCAGGCAGTGCAGCAGTTCCTGTGCGTCTTTCTCCTTCATGATATGGCTCCGATTCATGGCGACGCGCAACGACAGCCGACATCCCGAATCGGTCCTGCAGGAATGCTCGACCGGGCGTTCAGTCCCGCAAGGGTGCCGGCTTGGGCAATCCCCTGCGGGTCCAACACGCCGGTTCCGCTGTCCGGGATGATCGATGTGGCACCGTTGCCGGCGCGTTCTGGTCTTCGTGTTTCCAACGATGTCTGCTGTGTTCAATGGCGAACAGCATGCTTACCTCCGGTCATGGGAATTGCCCGGCCGTTGCGGCCGGGCGTCATGGTCAAACATTGATCCTGACGGTGTCTTTGAGCACACCGTCGAGACCACCGAACACCGTCAGGCGGTCCACCTTGTCGGTCACCTTTTCGAGCGTTTCGAGCTCTTTCAGGCGCAGCAGGGTGGGGTTCTCGTCCATCAGTTTTGCCGTGTTCAGTAGCGAGCGGGTTGCCGCGGTCTCTTCACGCCGCTTGACGACGTTCGCCTGGGCCGCCTTCTCGGCCTGCACCACCTGGTTGAGGATCTCCTTCATCTCGCCCGGCAGGATCACGTCCTTGAGTCCCACACTGCGCAGCTCAAAGCCGTTCTCCGCCGCCTTGTCGGCGACCTTGCCGAACACCTCCTCGTCGACGTGCTCCTTGTCTTCGAGCAGTTTGTCGAGGTCGCGTGAACCGACCGCCTGACGCAGTGCGAACTGCAGTTCACGGTAGATCCAATCCAGCGGCTGCTGCAGCTGGGCACGTGCCTTGACGGGATCGACGACACGGTACTGGGCGCCCAGGTTGAGGCGCAGCGATACCTTGTCGCGGGTCAGGATCTCCTGGCCCTGTACCTCCATGGCCTGCACACGGGTGTCCAGCTGCTCCACGCTGACGTGGCGCTTCAGCGCCCAGAAGGCGTGGAAGCCCGGTCGCAGCGACTGCACGAACTCGCCGTCCACCACCAGCAGACCGACGTGGTTGTCCATGACCTCGGTGCTGTGGATGTACGTCATCAGTTCACGTGCCACCGCACCGCGTTGTGCGCGGAACACGGTGTCCACCACCGGCTGCGGTACGCGCAGTTCGGCCTGGATGTCGACGCGTTTCACGCTCAGTGCATACGGCACTCTCCAGTAGACGCGGCGATCGCCCGGCGCGAGCAGTTCGACGAATTTGCCGTCGCGGTACACGAGGCCAATTTCGTTGTCGGCGATGACCACAGCCTGCAGGTGTTTGGCGAGTTTGTCGCCCGCCGTCTGCATGAGTACCTCGGCGTGCGGGTTGACGAACGCGGCGTGGCCCAGGTCGTGCAGTTCCACCTGCACGCGGTTCAGCGGGTCGAAACGGCGGTAAACGCCAGGTTCGAGTACCGCGACCAGCTGACGATCACGGAACAGCAGACCGCGTTCGTGCTGGGCCACCACGATACGCTTGTAAAGAAACATGATGTTCTCCTTGTTGTTGATTGATGAATGCCTTTGCGAAACACACTCGACAGTGCGCTTCGAAAAGGCGCAGCCCCACATACGCAGCGCGGACCCGGCGGGATCGTGTGAGCGGGCGAAATCCCGGTCGCGCTCACCCGCGGGCCAGTGCATGGCCGTGTGGGATCGTCGATGAGGCTTTCGCTGGCCCGCGCGGGCCATGCCGGGTACGGGCACTGCGTATGCTGCAGGACGACATGCACAGCGAAGTGCTGAGCAAACTGCAGGGGCTTTGCCTTGGGTTGTTGGTGCGGATTCGAACCGCAGGCGTTGCAAGCCTTTTCCGCTTGAGGATAGGAGGATTCGAACCTCCGGCCGATCGAGTGGCATCGATTGCTCTACCCAACTGAGCTATATCCGCTGGTGTCGTCAGCGTTCTTCGCGTGCGGTACACCCGGTTGCAGCGCAGCGG
>JAGRHA010000215.1 GCA_020445205.1 Gammaproteobacteria bacterium | reverse complement strand
TGGTCGCTCGCAGGCATGGAGAAGGAGCAGTGGGCGTGGGTGCACATGATGTTCGGTGGCGTGTTCATCGTGACCGGCGCGTTGCATCTGTTCTTCAACTGGAACACCTTCATGACCTTCCTCGCCGGGCGCGTCAAAGGCCACATGCGGGTCAAGCGCGAGGTGCTGATTGCGACATTGCTCACGCTGTTCATCTTCGTCACCTCGGTGGCCAGGTGGCCGCCTTCGAGCTGGATCATCGATCTCAACGCCCGTATCAAGGACGCGTGGGTCACGTCGCCCGCCAGTGAGCCGCCGTTCGGCCATGCCGAAGAGGTGTCGCTGGCCGCCATCGCGCGGCGCATGCAACTCGACCTCGACCAAGGCATCGCCGCATTGCGTGCGCAAGGCGTGCAGTTCGACGACACCTCGCAGACGCTCGAGCAGATCGCACGCCACAACGGCATCACGCCGATGGCGGTGTACGCGATTCTGGCACCCTTCGAACGGGCGACGGACAAGGGCTTCGCGGGCCTCACGGCCGAAGAGGTCGAGGCGAAGCTGGCGGGCTCAGGACTCGGCCAGAAGACGCTCGCACAGCTGTCGGTCGTGCTCGGTGTCGACGAAGCCACGGCATTCGCGCGTCTGCGCGCGGCGGGTGTCGAGGCGACGCGCGAGGACAAGGTCAAGGATGTTGCAGAACGTTATGCGCTGCGTCCCGTCGAGTTGGCGATGCGCATGCTGGCGCTACCGTGAAACGACCGCCAGGCGAGCCGGCTGCGTTATGCTGGGATCCTCACGACATCCACATCTTCACGCGCGACGGGAGGGATGCAGGCTGTGCCGCTGATTCGAAACCTGACCATCTTGCTCGTGTTCCAACTGATCGGCGAGACGGGTGTTCACCTGCTGGCGATCCCGGTCCCGGGTCCGGTCCTCGGCATGTTGCTGTTGCTCGTGGCGCTGATTGTGCGGCGTGGACCCTCGAAGGGTCTCGACGAGGCTGCGGGTGGGTTGCTGGGGCACCTGTCGTTGCTGTTCGTGCCGGCCGGCGTCGGCATCATGGTGCATGTGTCGCGCATCGGTGACGAGTGGCTCGCGATCTCGCTCACGCTGTTGCTCAGCACCGTGCTGACGATGGCGGTGACGGCCTGGAGCATGCAGGGCATGAAGCGCCTCATGGCGGCACGGGGGCGGGGACATGACTGAGGCCGCGCACGACACGCTGTGGGTCTATCTTTCGGCTTCGCCGCTGCTCGGTCTGACCGTGACCTTGCTCGCCTATATCGCTGCGTATCGCTTGTACGAGGCCGTCGGCAAGCGCGCGATCGTGCATCCGGTACTCGTCGCGGTTGCTGCATTGATCGGCTTTCTGCACCTCACGGACATCAGCTACGAGCGCTATTTCGAAGGTGCGCAGTTCGTGCATTTCCTGCTGGGCCCTGCGACCGTGGCACTCGCGGTCCCGCTGTATCACCAGCTCGGCAAGTTGCGCCGGCTGTGGGCGCCGATCGTCGTCGCAACCCTGGTCGGTGTGACGATCGGCACGCTGAGTTCGGTCGGCATCGCGTTGCTGCTCGGTGCGGATCTGCAGACGCAGCTGTCGCTGGCGCCCAAGTCGGTGACGGCACCGGTGGCCATGGGTATCTCCGAGAAGATCGGCGGTCTGCCGTCGCTGACCGCGGTACTGGTGGTCGTCACCGGGATACTCGGCGCGGTGCTCGGCAGCCTGTTGTTCGGCCTGTTGCGTATCCGTGACGAAGACGTGCGCGGCATCGCCATGGGCATCACCGCGCATGGCATCGGTACCGCGCGCGCGTTCCAGATGAGCCGTGACACCGGCGCCTTTTCCGGCCTGGCGATGGCGTTGTCGGCCTTGTCGAGTGCCGTTGTCGTGCCGATGTTGATCCACCTGCTCGGCATCGGCTGATCCTCCCACAACGGGTGATGCGCGGCGGTCGCGTGATCCCCGGCGTCTCGTTTGCTTGATTCTGCGTCGCGTTCGTCGGCTGCCACAGAAATGTGCGCCGGCGTCCGGCGGTCTTTGTCGTCATGCCGGCGATGTCCGGTGGACGGTGCGCTTGGCGCAGGGGATACGCAGGATGACGACAGGCGAACGCATTCGCTGCCGACGCGTGTACGACGCCCCGCGGGCAGGCGACGGCCAGCGTGTATTGGTCGAGCGTCTGTGGCCGCGCGGGCTCAAATCGACCGATGTCGACGTCGTGCTTTGGCTCAAGGACATCGCGCCGAGCACGGCGTTGCGCCGCTGGTACGGCCACGATCCCGCACGCTGGCCGGAGTTCCGCCAGCGCTACCGCAGCGAGCTCTCCGCGTGCCCCGAGGCGGTGACACAGTTGCTCGAACTCGCGGACAGGGATGTGGTGACGTTGGTCTACGCCGCGCGCGACATCCCGGGCAACGGCGCCCAGGTGCTGCGCGACTATCTGCTCGCCCGGCTCGCCGTGCGCTGATCGGCACCGTGGCGTCCTGGACGCGCCCTGCCGGCATGGGAACGAATCGGCACGGACCAGCGCAATCTCATGCGTGCACTTCCTAAAATTCAGTTTATTTACGTTTGCTAATGCCGATACAGAGAGCAATTGATTTCTTGCGGATGGTGATCGCCATGTCAGCCGAGTACGAGACCAAACCCAACGGCATCGTTGGTGCCCCTGAACCGACTGGAATCGAGGTGCCGAAAAGGGCGCATCACGACCAGTACGTGCACTACAACCACGAGATGAACGAAGACACCGCGGAATCGGCGGCACGTCTGCTGATCCGCGCCGTGCCCGTCGCCTACGGGCTGTTGCTCGGCGGTCTGATCAACGACCTGCTGCTGGGTTTCTTCCTCGGTGCGCTTCTCAGCATTGCGCTCGACCTGCAGATGGCTGAGAAGTCCATGTTCGCGCCCTGGTTGAAGCCGCTCATGGCCAAGGCATGCCCACACTTCGCACTGCTGGCACGCAGCGTGGGGCGCTTGTTCCGTGCACGGCGTCTGGCGCACACGGACTGCGGTGTTCCGCACGAATAACCCTGCGAGCGTAACCCGACGTATCAACCCCGGCCCACGTGCCGGGGTTTTTGTTTGCCGCCTGCACGCCGCGTACCGTGGCGCCTGTTATGCTTTTCGCATCACCGGCCATGTCGAAGGTATGACGCCCGGCTATGCGAACGTTTCACTGTGACAACTGCCGCCAGCCGGTGTACTTCGAGAACACCCAGTGCACCCATTGCGGTCACATGCTGGGACTGTTGCCTGAATACCTGCGCGTCAGCGCGTTGCGCCATCTCGAGGGTGATGTGTGGCAGCCGTTGATGCCGCTTGCGGCGCGCAGGCGCTATCGTCAATGCGCCAACTACCGTGACCACCAGGTCTGCAACTGGATGGTGCCGGCCGAATCGCCGGAGACATTCTGCCTCGCCTGCCGGCTCAACGATGTGATCCCGAATCTGTCACGCGCGGGTTTCCGCGATCAGTGGTTCCGCCTGGAACGCGGCAAGCGCCGGCTGCTTTACAGCCTGATCAAGCTGGGCCTGCCAGTGTTTTCGAAACACGACGAACCGCACAAGGGGATGGCGTTCGCGTTCAAATCACAGCTCGATGCAGAGCCGGGTGAACAGGTGATGACGGGCCATGCACAGGGCTACATCACGATCAACATCGACGAGGCCGATGCCGCGCTGCGGGAGCGTAACCGCCTCGACCTGCAGGAGCGCTACCGCACGGTGCTGGGTCATTTCCGCCATGAAATCGGCCATCACTATTGGGACGCGTTGATCGCGGATAGCCCGTCCATCGACGGTTTCCGCGAACTGTTCGGCGATGAGCGGGCCGACTATGCCAGCGCTCTCGATGCGCACTATGCCAATGGTCCGCCGGGCGATTGGCAGGACCGCTTCATCAGTGCGTACGCGAGTTCACATCCGTGGGAAGACTGGGCCGAGACCTGGGCGCACTACCTGCACATCGTCGATACGCTCGAAACGGCCGGCAATTTCGGGCTGCGCGTCGAGCATCGCCTGCCGGACGGTGGCGCACGTCGCGCCGAGCCCGATTTCGACCCTTACCGGATCGCGCGATTCGAACCCATCATCGAGCACTGGTTGCCGCTGACGTTTGCCTTCAACAGCCTCAATCGCAGCATGGGTCTGCAGGATCTCTACCCGTTCGTGCTGTCACGCACGGCAATCGAAAAACTTGCCTTCGTGCACCGCGTGGTGCGTGCGCAGGGCGCCTATATCGACGGCTACCTGGCGGCGCAGGATTTCGGCGGCAGTGGTTGGCGCGTGCGCCTCGATCGCTGGCTGGAACGGCTGCGGCGCTGATGTGTTCGAGCTGCGCTGCGCGGACTCAGCGCGGGGTGATGAAGAAGGTCATGATGCGCGCCGAGGTTTCGCCGTCGGCAACGATGGCGGCAGTCCATTTGGGGATCGCCTGAATCGCCCAGATGATGAACACGATGAGGACGATCTTGCGTCCGCGCGACATGGCCGCGATGCGGTCCATGAGCTCGGGCGAGCTACCGTCCTTGGGCAGCTGCTTCATGTCGCACTCTCCATTCGGGCTGATCGCATGCGGGTGAACCGTGAGCCGGGTTGAGCGAAGCGTAGCACCGCCGCCGGCGCTTGCCAGGCGCACGGAAAGCAGGGGAATCCACGCCTCGCAAAAAACGCTGGCGGGACAGCGGTTTATTTTGTTGGAACCGGCTGCGCGGTACGCGGGTCTCAGCGTATATTGGGCGCCACCATGAGCGATCGGAGAACCCCACCAATGCCTGTCTGGAGCCCGCTGTGCCGCAAGCTTTGTGCGCTGTCGTCGTGCGTCCTCGCGCTGGTTTCTGCGGGCACCGCGATCGCAGCCACGCCTGAGCCGGCGACGCCGGTGGTCGTCGCCGCGGCGACACAGCAGCGTTTCGAAGACCGCATCGAGGCCCTCGGAACCCTGCGCGCCAACGAGTCGGTCGAGCTGACGGCCACGGTCACCGAGACCATCAATGCGCTGCATTTCAATGACGGACAGCGGGTCGACGCCGGCCAGGTACTGGTCGAGATGACCAGCGAGGAAGAACACGCCCAGCTCACCGAGGCGCGGGCACTCGTCGACGAGGTGGAGCGCCAATATCAGCGTGTGCAGTCGCTCGCCAGCCAGGGTACGGCGGCGAAGGCGCTGCTCGACGAGCGCAGCCGTGAACGCCAGACCGCACGTGCGCGTCTCAACGCCATCGAATCGCGCCTGTCCGACCGCCTCATCAAGGCGCCGTTCGCCGGCATCGTCGGTTTGCGCAATATCAGCATCGGCGCCCTCGTCGAACCCGGCGACGCGATCACGACGCTCGACGACGACAGCATCATGAAACTCGACCTGTCGGTGCCCAGCGTGTACCTGGGTGCACTGCGTCCGGGGCTCGCGGTCAAGGCGACGACCAGCGCGTATCCCGAACGCGCGTTTTCGGGCGAGGTCAGCAGCGTCGACAGCCGTGTCGATCCGGTGACACGCGCCGTCGTCGTCCGCGTGCGCCTGCCCAACGACGAACGTCTGCTCAAGCCGGGCATGCTGATGCAGGTGACGCTGCTCAAGAATCCACGCGATGCGCTGGTGATCCCCGAGTCGGCACTGTTGCCGCTGGGTCGTGAACAGTTCGTGCTGCGCGTGGTGAGTGAGGGTGACACGCACAAGGTCGAGCGCCGCAAGGTGACGATCGGTTCGCGGCGCCCGGGGCAAGTCGAGATCCTCGACGGCCTCGCGATCGGCGATCGCGTCGTGACCCACGGCACCATGACGGCGAAACCCGGCAAAGCCGTGGAGGTGCGCGCGGTGGACAGCGGCGCGCAACCGCTGACCGAATTGCTCGGCGACAAGGCTGCAGCGACCGCGGCACCAGGCGCCCAGAAATGATCCTGTCCGATATTTCGGTCAAACGGCCGGTGTTCGCATCGGTCATGTCTTTGCTGTTGATCGCCTTCGGCCTGGTCGCCTTCGATCGACTGCCGTTGCGCGAGTATCCCGATATCGATTCACCGATCGTGTCGGTCGAAACGACCTATCGCGGTGCCGCGGCGAATGTCGTCGAGAACCGCATCACGCGCGTGATAGAGGACCGCATCGCCGGTGTCGAAGGGATCCGCTTCATCGCCTCGGCGAGCGAGGACGGTCGCTCGGTGATCACCATCGAGTTCAACATCGACCGTGACATCGACGGTGCGGCCAACGACATCCGCGACCGTGTCTCGACCGTGCTCGACGATCTGCCTGCCGAGGCCGATCCGCCGGAGATCCAGAAGGTCGACAGCAACGAAGACGTGATCATGTGGCTGAACCTGGTCAGCGACCGCATGACCGTGCCCGAGTTGTCGGACTATGCGCGGCGCTATCTGGTCGATCGGTTCTCGGTGCTCGACGGGGTTGCGCGCGTGCGCGTCGGCGGCGGGCAGACCTTCGCCATGCGCATCTGGCTCGATCGCAAGCAGCTGGCGGCGCGCGGCCTGTCGGTCAGCGATGTCGAAAACGCCCTGCGCGCCGAGAACCTCGAACTGCCGGCCGGCAGTCTGGAGTCGCTCGACCGCCAGTTCACGGTGCGTGTATCGCGTACGTTTCTGGCACCCGAGGACTTTTCGCGCCTGGTGCTGGCGCGTGGCGACGACGGTTACCTGGTACGTCTGTCGGATGTTGCGCGCGTGGAGAAGGGCGCCGAGGAAACGCGCACCTTCTTCCGCGGCAACGGTGTGCCGATGGTCGGTATCGGCATCATCAAGCAGTCGACCGCCAACACGATCGAGGTGGCCGATGCGGCCAAGGCGGAGGTCGAACGCATCAACCCCAGCCTGCCCGAAGGCATGGAGATCAAGCAGAGCTACGACACCTCGGTGTTCATCCGCGGTGCGATTGCCGAGGTCTACAAGACATTGGCTATCGCCATTGCACTCGTCGTGCTCGTGATCTTCCTGTTCCTCGGCAGCGTGCGCGCGACACTGATCCCCGCGGTGACGGTGCCGGTGTCGCTGATCGCGACCTTCCTCGTGCTGTGGATGCTGGGCTTTTCGATCAACATCCTCACGCTGCTCGCACTCGTGCTCGCGATCGGTCTCGTGGTCGACGACGCGATCGTGATGCTCGAGAACATTCACCGCCGCATGGAGCAATACGGCGAGTCGCGCCTGGTCGCCTCCTATCGCGGTGCACGCCAGGTCGCGTTCGCGGTGATCGCCACGACCGTGGTGCTGGTGGCGGTGTTCGTGCCGATCGCCTTCCTGCAGGGTGACGTCGGACGCCTGTTCTCCGAATTTGCGTTGACCATGGCGGCAGCCGTCGGCTTCTCCAGCTTCGTCGCCCTATCGCTGTCACCGATGCTCGCATCACAGGTGCTGGTCCACGACGGCAACGCGTCGTGGCTGGTGCGCGTCATCGATACGCTGGTCGGCAAGATCCGTGACGGCTACCTTGCACTGCTGCGCGGCGCGCTGCGTCACAAGTGGCTGGTCGGCCTGTTGTTCGTCGGTGTGCTGGCCGGCAGCGGATGGCTGCTGCAGCAACTGCCCAGCGAGTATGCGCCCAAGGAAGACCGCGGCGCGTTCTTCGTGCTCGTATCCGGTCCCGAAGGTGCGACATTCGAGTACATGCAGGAATACATGGACGAGATCGAGCGTCGCATGATGCCGTTGGTCGAGAGCGGCGAGGTCACGCGACTGCTGGTGCGCGCACCGCGATCGTTCGGCAATTTCGAGATCTTCAACAGCGGCATCGTGATCAACGTGCTCAACGACTGGTCACAACGGCGTTCGGCATGGGACATCATGGAAGACGTGCGCAAGCGCCTGTCCGACCTGAGCGGCGTGCGTGCGTTCCCGGTCATGCGCCAGGGCTTCGGCCGCCGCATCCAGAAACCCGTGCAGTTCGTCATCGGCGGTGGCACGTATGAGGAACTGGTCGAGTGGCGCGACATCCTGCTCGACAAGATCGATGCCAACAATCCGGGGCTGGTCGGCATCGATTGGGACTACAAGGAGACCAAACCGCAGCTGCAGGTCGTCATCGATTACGTACGCGCGGCCGATCTCGGTGTCACGGTCGGTGACATCGGCCGCACGCTCGAGACCATGCTCGGTTCGCGGCGCGTCACGAGTTATATCGAAGCGGGCGAGGAATACGATGTGATCGTCGAGGGCGAGCGCGACGACCAGCGCACACCGAACGATCTGTCCAACCTGTACGTGCGTTCGCAGCGCAGTGGTCAGCTGATTCCGCTGGCGAGCCTGGTCACGCTGCAGGAGGTGGCCGATTCGATCAAGCTCAATCGCTACAACCGTGTGCGCGCGATCACGATCGAGGCCAACCTCAAGGACGGATTTGCGCTCGGTGATGCGCTGACCTATCTCGACGGCCTCGTCGAGCAACACCTGCCCGGCAAGGTCATCGTCGACTACAAGGGGCAGTCGCGCGATTACAAGGCCACAGGCGAATCGTTGCTGTTCGTGATGTTGCTGGGTGGCGTGGTCGTTTTCCTCGTGCTCGCGGCGCAGTTCGAGAGCTGGATCCATCCGTTCGTGATCATGCTGACCGTGCCGCTGGCGATGGCGGGCGCGTTGCTCGGCTTGTATCTGAGTGGCGCGTCGCTGAACCTCTACAGCCAGATCGGCCTCATTATGCTGGTCGGACTGGCGGCGAAGAACGGCATCCTGATCGTCGAGTTCGCCAACCAGCTGCGTGACGACGGCGCGGAATTCCGTGCCGCGTTGCTCGAAGCGGCGAGTGTGCGTTTCCGGCCGATCGTCATGACGGGCATCACGACCGCCGCGGGTTCCGTGCCGCTGCTGCTGTCGAGTGGCGCGGGTGCAGAGACGCGTGCCGTGATCGGTACGGTGATTCTGTATGGCGTGATGGCGGCCACGGTGTTCACGCTATTCGTGGTGCCCGTGGCCTATGATCTGTTCGCGCGTGGGGCGGGATCGCCACGACAGATCGAACGCCGCCTGGCGGCGGAGATGGACGACTGACGACAGCCGTCGCTCCATGCACGGAACGACGGCCGGATCGCGTCAGTTCACTTCTGGAAGACGAGGTTGAACGTCACCGGCACGGTTGCCGGGATGTACATGAGACCGGCGACCTTGGTGAGTTCCGTGATGCCGCCATCGAGGCCGAAATCGGCAGCGCTCACGAGCACGGGCTGCAGCGAACTGACGACCAGGTTGTCGCCGGTGCTGACCACCATCGCCGGTACCGACAGCGTCTTCGACATACCCTTGATCGACAGGTTGAAGCTCAGATCGATCTGGTGGATGCCCGCGACTGCGATCATGTCGACCGGTACCTGCGCCGTGATCGCGGCGTCGGGAAACGTGCCGGTTTCGAACACCATGTTGCGCATACGTTCGTCGCGGATGTCGACGTTGGTCGCGACGCTGCCCAGATCGATGTGCACGGCCGCATCGCCCGTATCCGACACGCTGCCGCTCAGCGTCTTGAAGTGATTGTTCTCGGCCTTGCTCGCTGCGAGATTCGGCAGGACCTTGGTCGAGGTATAGGTGACGTGTGACTGGCCGGGCACGAGGCTCCAGGCCGCACCCGCGACCGATGCTGCGGCAAGCAATGTGAACGCTGCCGCGCCGGCCGTGATCCGCCGCAATTCGTGACGCATGTTGCTGTCTCCTTGTCTGGGGACGAAGTGTAGGGGGTTGTCGACGCTTGCGCCCGCTCGGGTCGTCGGGCGTAGCCAAGTATAGCGAGCGGTACGCGCTGCCGACGGCGTTCGTGCACGCTACAGCATCCGCGATGTGACACAACGCGCGCTTCGCCTGCGCGCATCGGTCCGTGCGCCGTGTCGATTCAACGCGCTGTCGGTTTCTTCAGCGTGTGGCGCGCGGGTTCCTGGCGCACGGCCAGCGAGCCGAGTGCCACGCCCTGGCGATTGCCGTTGGCGTCGACGACCAGTGCCAGGCGCTGTTGCAGCGCGGCCGGCGTCAGCGCGCCGCGCAGGGTGTCATGGTAGGCGCTGACAAGACCGGCGACTTCGTGCGCGGGTTCGTCGACGAGTTCGAGGCGATAGTGGCGGATGCCGGCCGCCTGCAGTTGTGCCAGCACCGGGCCGGCGGATTGTGCCGCGGCGTTGAACACGGTGTTGCGGCAACCGATGTCGGCCTGCACGAGGTGATCACCGCCCGCCGGGTCACGCACGTGCACACGGTGGTGTTCGCAGGGCCGTCCGCAGTCACGGAAGCTGTTGCCGTGCGACAGGAAACGTGCGAACACGCAGTACTCGGTATGAAAGATCGGCAGGTGCTGATGCGCGACGACCTCGATCAGCGCGCGGCGTTCGGCGCTCAGTCCGCGTGCCAGCGCCGCGCATTGCTCGGCATTGAGATCGTGCGTGAGTGTGAGTCGTTGCAGGTCCATGTCGAGCAGCTGCGTGGCCGCCAGCAGGTTGCTGGCATTGAGTGCGAAATCGCCATGCAGCGCCGGGATGCGGGTGCCGTCGTCGAGTGTCGCACCGCTACCGCCGCTTTGCTACAGTTGCCACAACAGGCCGCTCGAACGCACCAACAAGTCATCCGGCCCGAGCCGGCAGCGATCCTTCCACACACGCTGTTCTCCGGACTTCAAGAAGCGCGGCGCGGCGACGATCAAGCGCTTGTGCGCAGT
>JAGRHA010000214.1 GCA_020445205.1 Gammaproteobacteria bacterium | reverse complement strand
GGACGCACCGACGGCATCCCCAAGCCATCGAGGAAGGCATCGAACAGCGGCGTATCGGCATCGCCCCCGGCCACCGGTGGCGGCGGCGCAGGCTGCGGCGGCCGTGGTGCGGTCGGTGAAGCGGCCGGTTGCATGTCGGTGGGCGGACGCGTGGTCGGCTGCGCAGCTGCCGGCGCGGGTGGCTTCAGCGCCGCGCCCGGCAACTCGTCGGGAAAGATGCTGGGCGCGAAGCCGTCGAACTGATCGCCGAACGGTACGTATCCCGTCGGTACGCGATCGGATGCTGCAGGCGGCTTGGGGGCTGGCGGTGCCGCTTCGGGAACGACGCCACGCGGCGGTGCCATATGCTGATCGAGTACCGACGCACGCGGTCGCTCGGCCGGGGCGATGGGCTCATCCGTATCCGCTGGCGCGTTGTCGTCACCGCTCGGGAACCATTCCGGACGTCGCGCGTCGCTCGACCAACCGTCACGTTCCGCCAGGGGCTCGAGTGATCCCTCGGCGGCAGCGAACGGGTCGGGTTGCGCCTGCGGCTCATTGAGATCGATCAGGCGTCGTGATGCATCGTGCAGATTGCCACCGGCAGCATCCGGTGATGTGGAAAACAGGCGAACTGCAATCGTGAACGCCCCCATCTGGAAACGCTCACCATCCTGCAGGCGATAGCGTTGGCCCTCGCCGAGACGCTCATTCGCATCACCGACATAGGTGCCGTTGGTGCTCTTGTCGACGAGGAAGTAATCGCCGTCGATGAATTCGACCAGGCCATGCACGCGCGAAACCACGCCTTCCTGGTCGGAAAGCACGAGGTCATTCTCGTCCGCGCGCCCGAGGCTGCCACTGCGTTGCTCGAGGATGCACGATACGGGGTCACCCGGAGGTCTGCCATTCCACGCAATCACCTCGAGCTGCAGATTGAGCGGCACACTGTGATCGTTGTCTGGCAACATCTCTTAAAATTACCGGGCGAATCACGCCAAGGTACCATGTTCACTATAGTTTCAGCGTTCGATCCTAAGATTAGCAAGCATTCGCCGGCGACGACGGACCGCGGGCAATCGCTACGGGTCGCTGACTGACGACGCCGGGTATGCGAACAAGCGACGACAAGACCAGGATCACACGCAACGCCGACCCTCGTCATCCGCGCCATGCGCTGCGTGTCCTCTACCCCGGGCCCGGGGGAAATCCCGTGAATCGGACCTTCGTCGGCCGCTTCGTCGTCGGCCGCGCCCCCGAATGCGAGGTCAGCATCGCCGACAACGGTATCAGTCGACAGCATTGCGAGCTCTACCATGACGGTGCCGACTGGTGGGTACGCGACCTCGCGAGCAGCAACGGCACGTTCATCGACGGCCGCCAGGTGACCGAAGCGCGTCTGGGCAACGACGTGCGACTGGAGTTCTATGCCGACGGTCCCGTGGTGCGTCTGCAGGTCGACGAAACCCAGATCACGCATTTCGCTGCATCATCGCAACAACCGGCCGCGCGGCCCGCGGAACCGCGCGCCGCGCTGTTTCAGCAGACATCGGCGACCACCACGGCCGACGACCGCCGGCACCACATCCGCTTCGTCGCCGGCATGTCGGTCATGACCGTGCTGCTGCTCGTGGCACTCGTCGTCATCGCCATCCAGTACTTCCAGCACGCCGACGAGAGCGACATCGCGGCGCAGACATTCGAGCAGATCAAGGCGCTCGAACTCGAGCTCGCAAGAGTCAAACTCGAACTCGCACAACAACCCGAAAGGCCGGCGCCAACGGCACTGACCAATGCCGACCAACGCCTGCAGGCGATGAAGCAGCGCTACGCCGCACTCGCAGAGGAACGGGCACTGCTGGGCAGTCACCGTTCGAAGGAGGACCTGCTGATCTTCCGCATCGCACGCGTGTTCGGCGAATACGATCTCGACATCCCCGACAGCTTTGTCGCCGAGGTCAAACGCTATATTCGCGTGTGGCAGCAAAGCGACCGCCTGGTCAACGCCATATCACGCAT
>JAGRHA010000213.1 GCA_020445205.1 Gammaproteobacteria bacterium | reverse complement strand
TGTTGGTGTTGATCTTCACGCGGAAATTGCGGCCGATGATCATCGGCTCGAGTTCCGGGTGATTGCTGTTGGCCGGGATGATGGCGCGCCCGCGCGCGATCTCATCGCGCACGAACTCGGCCGTGATCTGCTCGGGCAGACTGGCGCCGAAGCTCTGTCCCGGGTGCTGGCGCAGCAGCTTGGCGTAGCGCGGGTCGGCGCGCATCTCGTCGAGACGCTGGTTCTCGCGGATCGCGACGAACTCCATCTCGGGCGTGATGATGCCCTGACGCGCGTAGTGCATCTGCGTCACGTTGCGACCGGCCTTCGCGCGGCGCGGCGCACGGATGTGCTCGAAGCGCAGCTGCGCGAGTTCGGGGTCGTGTTGGCGCTGACGGCCGTATTCGGAGCTCGGCCCGCTGAGCTGCTCGGTATCGTCACGCTCGTCGATCCAGGCCGAGCGTACGTCGGGCATGCCCTTGAGCAGGTCGATCTTCAGCGTCGGGTCGGTGAACGGACCCGAGGTGTCGTAGACCGTGATCGGCGGGTTCTCCTCGGCACCGAAGCTGGCCGCGGTCGGCGCCTGCGCGATCTCACGCATGGGCACGCGGATGTCGGCGCGCGAGCCGGTCACGTAGACCTTGCGCGCACCGGCGAACGGCCGCGTGACCTCGTCGGACAGGGCGTTGGTTTTATTGATGAAATCTTCGGGTATCGCGCTCATCGATGCTTGCTCCGAGGCGGAATCGGCGAGCGCTTGCGCGATCAGCTTCCCTCCGCCGGTATCAACCGGATCAGGTTCCAAGGGACTCTCTCAGCCCGCGATCGGGCACCCCCAGCCATTCGTGTTCTGACTGTACCAGTGCGGTATGCGCCGCACCACAGCGGATTTCCGTGTTTTCACCGCGGCATACGCGCGACGCGGAGGCGCGCCCGCGACAGACCATCAAAAACCTTCATGGTTGGGAAGAAAACATCCCTGACTCAGAGACTTGCCCTGCCCCGGCTCAGCGCTTAGGCTAGCCGACTGCATCACTAAACCGACCCGCTCCGGAGCCCGGCATGCTCGCCAACGACCTCGAAACCGCCCGCTTCAACATGATCG
Organism: Gammaproteobacteria bacterium; assembly: GCA_020445205.1. Taxonomy (GTDB): domain Bacteria; phylum Pseudomonadota; class Gammaproteobacteria; order Chromatiales; family Chromatiaceae; genus Thiosocius. Next base: position 6,619 of record JAGRHA010000213.1, on the reverse strand, counting down.
CGCAGCAGATCCGCCCGTGGGAGGTGATCGACGAGCGCGTGCTCGACGCGCTGGCGACCGTGCCACGGGAGAAATTCGTCGATGCCGAGTACCGCGGCCTCGCGTTCGCCGACATCGCCGTGCCGGTCGGTGACGATCAGTACATGATGAAGCCGGTGCAGGAAGGCCGCATGTTGCAGGCACTCGAAGTGCAGCCCGGCGACAGCGTGCTCGAGATCGGCACCGGCAGCGGTTTCATGGCGGCCTGCCTCGCCCGCCTCGGCGGCAAGGTCACGAGTTACGAGATCCGCGCCGAATTGAGCGAAGCCGCGGCCAAGCGACTGGCCGACGCCGGCGTGCGCAATGTCGAACTCGTGGTCGGCAACGGCCTGCAGGCCAGCCTCGCGCCGGGCTCGTTCGACGTGATCGCCGTAACCGGCTCGCTGCCCGTGTATCTCGACAGCCTCGAGGCATTGTTGAAACCGGGTGGCCGCATGTTCGTGGTCACCGGCAGCGCACCGGCAATGGATGCGCAGCTCGTGACGCGCAATGCCAGCGGTGAGGTGTGGCGCGAAACCCTGTTCGAGACCGTGCTGCCGGCACTCGACGAGGCACCGCAGGCCGATCGTTTCGCATTCTGAGCGCCGCGCGGCCGTATGCGCGACCTGCCTCCCCGCGAGCTCCAGGCCTACCTGGCCACCACCGACAGTGATCCGCTGCTGCTCGACGTGCGCGAGCCGTGGGAATTCCGCATCTGCAGCATCGACGGCTCGCAGCTCATCCCCATGGGTCAGCTGCCGGCCGCGCTCAATGCCCTCGACCCACAGCGTGAAACGGTCGTGATCTGTCACCACGGCATCCGCAGCCGCCAGGTCGCGATGTTTCTCGATTACCAGGGCTTCCGCAGCGTGATCAACCTCGCCGGCGGCGTCGACGCCTGGGCGCGCGACATCGATCGCCAGATGGCGACTTACTGAACCGTGTCGCTGCTCGGCGAGGCCGCACCCGATTTCGACGACCCGCTCGGTTTGCTCGCCGCGTGTCACGGACGCATGCGCAGCTTCTGTGACCTGCTCGAGCGGCTGCCGGCGTGGATCGCACAGCACGGTATCGATACCGAGGCGGTCGCGGGCGCGCAGCGCGTGCTGCGCTACTTCGACGTCGCCGCACCGCTGCACCATGCCGACGAGGAACAGGACCTGTTCCCGCTGCTCGCGGCACAGCCCGATGCCGCGACGCTGATCGAGCGCTTGCTTGCCGAGCATGCGCACCTCGAACGCAACTGGGACAGGCTCGCCGCCGAGCTGCGCCCGCTGGTCGCTGCGGATGCCGCCGCCGGCCCGGGACTGCAAGCCGCGATCGACGCCTTCTGCAGCGCCTACCGCGCGCACATCGCGCTCGAGGACACGCAACTGCTGCCGCTCGCGCACGCCCGCCTGCAAGCCGGACAGCTACGGGCCATGGGTCGGCACATGGCGCAACGACGGCAGCCGGCGGCAACCGATCCCGCATAAAAAAGCCCCGCACGAGGCGGGGCTTCGTCTACGCGCGTCGCGGCGCGATCAGAGCTTCACACCGAGCGCCTCGAGCGTGCTCAGCGTCAGACCACCACGCTCCATACCCTTGGCGCGCTGGTAGTCGTCCACGGCACGCATGGTCTGCGCGCCGATCTCGCCGTCGATCGGGCCGGGGTTGAAACCGGCGGCCTTCAGCGCGTTCTGCAGCTGCGTCATGATGTCCTTGGTCATGTTGGTCTCGCACAGCACCTTGCGCCATTCGAGCCGCTCGTCCGAGACCTTGACGCGCTTGGCGACGGTCTCGATGACCGCGGGGATCTCGATCTTCTTCTGCTCGGCGGCCTTGACCAGCTTGCGCACCGCAACCGTCTTGTACTCGGCGGGGATCTCGACCTCTTTGATCGACGCCGGCGTCTTCACCTTGCGCTGCTCGACGGTTTCCATCTTGGCCGGTGTCTCACGCAGACACACGGTAGCACCCGTGCCCCTGCCGGCTTCCGGCTTGTCTTCCCAGTCCGGGTGCCAGAAGAACTTCTCGTCGGCGACCTTGACGGTCTTGCTCACGGTCTCGTAGGTCGGCTCGACCTTGATGCGGCGCTCCTGTGCGGGCTTGAACAGCTTCTGCACCTTCTGCACCTTGTACTCGGCCGGGATCTCGATCTCCTTGGTCGTCGCCGGCGTCTTGATCACCTTGCGCTCGACGGTCTTGTACACCGCCGGAATCTCGACCAGACACACGATCTCGCCCGTGGTGTTGTCGATGCGCTCGACCAGGCCGCGACCGGTCTTCCACGCCGTCGTCGCCGGCTTCACCAGTACCTGCTCGGTGACGGTCTCGTATTCGGCCGGAACCTCGACGACCTTCTTGCTGGCCTCTTTGATCAGCACCTTCTCCTCGACCGCTTCGTAGGCCGCGGGTTCGACCTCGATCTTGTCGTAGGCCGCGGTCTTGAGCACGCGCACGTCTTCCTTCTTGAACTGTGCGGGCACGTAGAACTCGCTCAGGCAGCTGCCGACGGGCAGCTCGTCGAGCTTGATGCCGCTCTCCTTGATCGCCGCCAGCAGCATCGGGCTTGCCGGCACGGCCTTGCGCGCACGCCCGGCGAGCCACTCACGTTTTGCCGGCACCAGTTCGACCGTCTCGGTCGCGACTTCGTACTCGGCGGGTACGGGCACGATCTTCTTCGCCGCTTCCTTGACCAGCACCTGCTCCTCGACTTCTTCGTACTGCGCCGGCTCGGTCTCGAAACGGACCGACGCCTCGCGCACGACGACATCGACATTCTCGGTGTTGTACTGCGCAGGAATCACCACCTTCGCGTAGCACTCACCGGGTTTGGCGTTGGGCAGCGTGGTTGTCGCGTCGACCGGCTCGGCCACCACCTGCGCGGACAGGGTTGCCACCGCCAGGGCGAGGCAGGTTTGTTTGAATTGCTTGAGCGGCTCCATAGAGGTCCTCCGATTACTTCTGACGCTTGGTGATATCCATCGCTGCGCGAAGGTGCCGGGGTTTGCCCGGGCGACCACGCCGTCGCGCGCTTGGGAATGCGGTTTATATCACAGCATTGCTGCCGTGCTTTGCGCTATGTCGCAGCTTGGCGAACTGGATAACAAAACCGATAAATCGACCTGATGCGCCGATCAATCCCGCCGTCGATCAGGACAGGGGCAGCAGCGCCATGAGGCGGTCGAGCGCGCCCCGGTTCTGTTCGACCACGCGGCGCCCGTTTTCACCGACTTCGGCGCGCAGGCTGGCGTCGCGGAACCACTCGATGACGAGGTCGCCGAGTTCGTTGACGTTGGCCACCTGGCGTGCAGCGCGCTGCTCCAGCAGCATCTGGCTGATCGCGGCGAAATTGAACACGTGCGGGCCGAAACACACGGCGACGCCCTGCGCGGCGGCCTCGAGCATGTTGTGGCCGCCCGTGGTCACCAGGCTGCCGCCGATGAACGCGACATCGGCCGAACCCAGCAGCACCGGCAGCTCGCCCATGGTGTCGGCAAGGTAGACCTGCGTCGCGTCGCCGTAGTCGCCGGGGCGCGAGCGTCGCGCCAGATCGAACTGTTCGCGGTGACACAGCGCCGCGACTCGGTCGAAACGCTCCGGATGGCGCGGCACGAGGATCAGCAGGGCATTCGGAAACTGTGCGCGCACACGATGGTGAGCGAACAGCACGAGTTCGTCCTCGCCCTCGTGCGTGCTGCCGGCGATCCACACCGGTCGCCCGCCCCACTGACGTCGCAGCACCTCGACCTGCTCTTCGAGGCTCGCGGCGATACGCATGTCGAACTTGATACTGCCCGTGACGACGACGCGTTCGGCCGCGGCGCCGAGCGCACGAAAGCGCTCCGCATCGGCCTCTGCCTGCGCGGCGATGCAGTCGATACCGGCGAACGTCGCACGCGTGAAGCGCCCCAGGCGCGCGTAGCGCCGCGCCGATTTCTGTGACAGTCGGGCGTTCGCCAGCAAGGTGTACACGCCGTGGCGACGGCAGCTGTGCAGCAGGTTCGGCCAGATCTCGGTCTCGACCATGAGCAACAGGCGCGGCCGCACCTTGCGCAGGAACGCGGTCAGCGCCAGTGGCAGGTCGTACGGCATGTAGACGTGGAACACCTGCCCGCCGAGCTGTTCCTGCACGCGTGCCGAACCGGTCGGCGTGGTCGTGGTCACGGTCAGCGGCATATCCGGGTAGTCGTCGAGCAGGCGGCGAATCAGCGGCAGCACGGCCTGCACCTCGCCGACCGAGACGGCATGGATCCAGATCCCGCCCCAGTCGGGTGGCTCACGAAACAGGCCCAGGCGTTCGCCGAGGCGCTGGCGGTAGGCCGGCGCGCGCAGGCTGCGCCACAGCAGGCGCAGCATCACCAGCGGCAGCAGCAGGTACAACAGCAGGGTGTAGAGCCAGCGCATCACGCACCCTCCCCCAGCACCTGTTCGAGCAGCTCGACGTTGTCACGCAGATGCGCAGGATTGATGGTGCCGACGATCATGCTGCTGACCCCCGGTTGCGCGAACACGTGCGCGAACGAGCGCCGCACACCGTCGATGCCGGCGACATGCCCGCTCATGAGCCCCTTCTTGATCAGCACACCCTTGTCGTTGGCCTGCGCCGCCTGCAACACCGGCAGCTCGTCGTTGTAGTCGAGGTTGCAGGTCGCCATGACCACGTCCATCTCGGCCACGGTACGCAGCCCGCCGGGTACGGTCTTGCTCGACATGCCGTGGGCGCGAATCAGACCGCGATGCTTGAGTTCGTGCAGCGCGTCGATGGCCCCCTCGTGCGCGAAGATGCGCAGGTCGTCACCATCGGAATGGATCAACACGCAGTCGATGTAGTCGGTACGCAGCGTGCGCAAACTGTCCTCGACCGTGGCGACCGTGTGTGCGTAGCTGAAATCGAAGCGGGATTCGCCGCGCTCGAAGATCTCGCCGACCTTCGACACTATGACCCACTCGGCACGCGCGCGGCCGAGCAACCGACCGAGACGCTGCTGGCTGCTGCCGTACGCCGGTGCCGTGTCGAGCAGGTTGATGCCGAGTTCGCGTGCGAGTGCCAGCAGATCGCGCAGCGCGCCATCATCGGGCAGGTCGAACGCCTGCGGATACTTGACCTGCTGGTTGCGGCCGAACTTCACCGTGCCCAGGCCGATCGGGCTGACATGGATGCCGGTGTCGCCGAGGCGTCTCAACTCCATTGTGCAACCCCGTCCCACGGTAGGCGCGCGAGAGGCGGATGCGCGAGCCCGTCGCCGGCGTAGCGACCGCCCGATGGCGTGATGCCCAGTGCGTCGATCGCCTCGCCGACCAGGCGCGCGACGCGCGGCGCGAACGCGAGCTTGGTCGGCCAGCAGGTGATCACGCCGTCATTGGCGCCGACGTACGCGTCATCGGGACGCTTTCCGCCCGCGGTCGCGATCTCGGCGCGCTCGACCGGCAACGTCGCCCACTCGACATCACGCAGCGTCAGCCACGGCAGCAACTCGGCGAGCTCGGCGCGGCCGGCAGCGATCTGTGCATCGGCGGATCGCTGCGTGCCCGACTCGGCGACATCGCCACCCAGGTACCAGACCTGACGGCCATCACCGAGCGGATAGCTCGTGACCGTGAGGCGCGGATTGGCGCTGGCGCCCAGACAATGCGCGTGCAGCGGCGGCAGGTCACCGCGCAGCATGAGCATGTGCAGCGGACGTGTCTGCATCACCGGTTGCGCGTGCCCCAGCGCCGCGAGCAGGTCGGCGTTGCCCGCGCCTGCGGCGAGCACGAGCGCGCGCGCGCCGATCTCGCGCCCATCGGGCAAACGGAAACGCCAGCCGCCGTCGACGCGCACGAACGTGGGCATCGCCGGCAACAGCCGGCAATCCGCGCCGACCTGTTCGGCGAAGGTGGCCATCAACGACCGTGTGTCGAGTACGGGTTCTTCGAGGCGGTAGAGGTTGCCGCGGAAGCCACGGTCGTCGAACGGAGGCGGGCAATCTGTGCGCGCGAGTGTCTGCATGCGGCTCTGCATGACCTTGCCGGCGAAGAACCCGGCCATGCCGGAGGCCAGCGACCCCGTGGTCCACAGGTATTGGTTGGGAGACAGCACGCGCACATCGCGCAGATCGATCTCGCCGTCGCCCGCGAGCGCGGCGCGCCAGATGCCGGGCATCTCGCCGATCGCCATCGCCGACCCCGTGAGCTTGCCGGTCAGCGCGTACTTGGTGCCGCCGTGGATGATGCCCTGCGACGCGATCGACTGCACACCGCCCAGCGCGTGACGCTCGAACGTCGCGACGCGGTACCCGGATTGCCGCAGGCGCGCCAGCGTCCACAACCCGGCGATGCCGGCGCCGAAGATGGCGATGTCGAGATCGGTGTCGTGCACGGCGGATACGCTGGCCTGGTCTGCTTACGCGCCACGGCCACGCACGTGACCACCCGCGTGTCGATGAGTAAATCGGGGGCAGGCGCACTGCGCGGCGCCTGCGCGCCGTTGCCTGTGCGACGCGTTCAACGCATTGCCGAACGGACCGTGCGCAGTACGCGGCAAGGCAATCGACACTGGGCCCGGCAGCACCAAGGATCAGCCACCCTTCTGCCGGATCGCATCGACGATCCGCGTCGTCGACACACCGTCGACATA